>JBMYWA010000034.1:0-24074 GCA_049606935.1 Salibacteraceae bacterium | reverse complement strand
AATTTTACATTTGCACATGCAAGAAAAAATCATCATTTTAGACTTTGGTTCACAGGTAACACAGCTTATTGCAAGACGAGTTAGAGAGCAAAATATTTACTGTGAAATTTATCCATATAACAAACTTCCAGAAATTGACAAATTCGTAAAAGGAGTGATTCTTTCTGGTAGCCCTTATTCTGTAAGAGATGAGGATTCTCCAAATCCAGATTTATCCATTATTCCTGACGGAATGCCAATTTTAGGTATTTGCTATGGAGCCCAATTTTTGGCGCATACCAATGGTGGGGATGTGTATCAATCGGATACAAGAGAATATGGAAGAGCAAATTTGTCTTTTGTAGATGACTCGAATCCTCTATTAAAAGAGATCCCTTCTGATAGCCAGGTATGGATGTCCCATGGAGATACGATTAATACACCACCTGCAGGAGCATCTATTATCTGTAGTACAGAAGATGTAAAAGTTGCGGGTTACCAGTTTGACGGTAAGGATATTTACGGTGTACAATTTCATCCTGAGGTTTACCATTCTAAGGATGGGGCAACCATGTTAAAGAATTTCTTGGTAGACGTTTGTAAATGTAGCCAAGATTGGACTCCAGATTCGTTTGTAGATACTACCGTTGCAGATTTAAAAGAACAACTAGGTAACGATAAAGTAGTATTAGGTTTATCGGGAGGAGTAGATTCATCGGTTGCGGCCATGTTGTTACATAAAGCTATTGGATCTAACTTGTATTGCATTTTTGTGAATAACGGATTATTGCGTAAAAATGAGTTTGATGCTGTTTTAGAGCAGTACAAAGGCCTTGGTTTAAATGTGAAAGGAGTGGATGCAAGCTCTAAATTTTACGATGCTTTAGCTGACTTAAGTGATCCGGAAAAGAAAAGAAAAGCTATTGGAAACGCTTTTATTGAAGTGTTTGATGAAGAATCACATTTAATTGAAGACGTTACTTGGTTAGCTCAAGGAACTATTTATCCAGATGTGATTGAATCTGTTTCTGCTACTGGAGGGCCTTCTGCAACTATTAAATCACATCACAATGTAGGTGGTTTACCGGATTACATGAAATTGAAAATTGTTGAGCCGTTACGCAGCCTTTTTAAAGATGAGGTTAGACGCGTAGGTCGTGCAATGGGACTTGATGATGAGCTTCTTGGTCGTCACCCTTTTCCAGGTCCAGGTTTAGCTATTAGAATTCTAGGTGATGTTACTGCTGAAAAGGTGAGATTACTTCAAGAGGTAGATGCCATTTTTATTAATGGATTGAAAGATAACGGGCTGTATGATGATGTTTGGCAAGCTGGAGCAATGTTATTACCTGTAAAATCTGTTGGAGTTATGGGTGATGAGCGCACATACGAAAATGCAGTTGCGCTAAGAGCCGTAGAATCTACAGATGGAATGACGGCAGATTGGGTTCACTTACCGTATGAGTTTTTAGCAAAAGTTTCAAACGATATTATAAATAAGGTAGTTGGCGTAAATAGAGTAGTGTATGACATTAGCTCCAAACCACCGGCCACCATTGAGTGGGAATAAAATTTAAAAAGTCATTACTTTGGTAATGACTTTTTTTTTGAGGCAAAAATGTTGATTCTATCTTTATTGGAACTGTATTTGTTTAAACAAGGTTTTTATTTTTGAAATATGAGAAAAATAGCTAATAGGTTTATTATTGGGTTGGTTGTGTTTTTAACAGTGTCAGCTGCGAAGGCGCAGGATACTCAAAGTAACAAAATTGTAGAAGAAAGCAACTCAGAATACGTAGTACATACAGTGGAGCCTAAGCAAACATTGTACGCTATTTCAAAAATGTACTCAATAGATATTGAGGATATAGAAGAGGCTAATCCTATATTAGTAGAAGGAGGATTGAAAATTGGTCAAACCTTAAGGATTCCAGTTAAACACATAAATAAAAAGGAGGCAAAAAAGGCAGCGATAACGCTTTCTCCGGATACTATATACCATGAAGTTCTTAAAAAGGAAACTTTATACGCACTTACAAAAAAATACAACCTAAGTCAAGAAGAGTTGTATAAGTATAATCCCAATCTAAAAGAGGGTCTGAAAATTGGAATGGTTGTGAAGATTCCAATTATTGTTAATAATAAAACAGATGATGATATTCAGTTTGAATTGCCTGAAGAAGACTCCTTACAGTTACATGAAGTTCAACCAAAAGAAACCCTTTATTCCCTATCCAAATTATATAAAGTAAGTATAGATTCTCTACAAATGGTAAATGATGGACTAAAAGAGGGCTTGAAAGTTGGTACTAGTATTCGTATTCCAATTCCAAACAAAAGCTTTAATAGTCATAATTCATTTTTGGCAGAATCTCATAGTGATTCTCTAGCGGTAAGAGATCTAAAGATATCAGATACGTTGAAAATTGGGGTGTTCCTACCATTTTGTACCGCAAAAAATTTAGAGATGCAGGAATCAAATGATAATGAGGATGTGTATGTATTAACCAAAATTTCTTTAGAGTTTATGCGTGGAATTGAAGCCGCAGTGGACTCTCTTAACAAGCTGGGATATCATGTTTCTACCCAGTATTTTGATACTAAAAATGATACCGCGGAATGTAGAGCAATAGTAAGTGAGGAAAGTTTAGAAAATTTGCATTTTTTTATTGGGCCATTGTATCAGGTTAATTTCAAAATTGTTGCGGAAAAGGCGCAAATTCTGGGAATCCCAATTATTAGCCCAGTAAAAATTTCATCCAGATTGTTACTGGATAATAAATATGTGATTAAGGCGCATGCATCCTCGCCATCTCAAGTAATATATGAGGCTCAATACGTTGGAAAAAAATATGTAGATTCGAATTTAGTCTTATTTTCTGGGGGCGATCCCAAAGATAAAAGATACTCAAGTATTTATCAGAAATATGTAAACAATGCGATTAATGACTCCATTGCCATTCATAGAATTTGGACTCCATCAATGGATAATTTTAAAAGACATTTGAAAATAGGACAAGCTAATTTTGTAGCCATAATCAGTTCAGACGAGGCATTTGTGGCTTCCGCACTTTCTGTCTTTTATCGTTTAAGCGATGAGAAAACCTCATTTACCGTTTTTGGATTAGACAGTTGGAAAGGATTTGGAAGTATTGATTATGATTACTTGATGGAGTTAAGAGTTACTTATCCCGTACAACAACACATTAACTACTCTGATAAAAAAGTAATTGATTTTGTAAGTTCGTACAGAGCCGCTTATTATACAGAGCCTAGTTTACATGTGTTTTCTGCCTACGACATTGCCTGGTATTTTGGATATTCTTTTTTTAAGAGTAATGGATTTTGGGAAACCCAAATTGCAAATGAATATTCTAGTGGCCTTTCATTGAGGTTTCAGTTTGTTAAAATTGGAGAAGCTAGCGGATTTGAAAATCGTGGCGGTTACTTGTTGGAGAATTCTAACAATGATTTACATTTGATTTACTAAAAAATAAATTCATACCATGAAGAAATCATTATTTATTATTCCTGCAATTTTCTTATTTATAGGATGTTCAGAAACGACAAAAACAGATTCCGAAACGGCAATTGTTGAGAAATCAATTGTAGAAGAAACTACAGAAGAAGTAGCCCAAGTTTACCCTTATTTTGCTGGAGAGCAGTTTGATAGATCATTGGCTATTTCGGAAGAGGAGCTAAATGAAGTGGTTGCAAATTTTGACGGTAATGCAACGGAAATTGTAATTGCTACCGAGATTACTAGTGCTTGTCAGAAAAAAGGCTGTTGGATGACGCTAAATGCTGGTGGAGAGGATGTAAGAGTTTCTTTTAAGGATTATGATTTCTTTGTCCCGTTAGACTCTGAAGGACATCAAACAACCGTAAATGGTACTTTGTATTACGATACCCTTACGGTCGAGCAATTAAGACATTACGCTATGGATGCAAATGCATCTGAGGATTCTATTCAAAGTATTGTTGAGCCTGTGCTCACCTTATCTTATGAAGCTACTGGGGTTTATGTGGACTAATAGATTAATACTTTTAAAAGCCGCAACCTTTGTGTTGGCGGCTTTTTTTGTTTTTGGGTGTTCCGAGGAATCAGTAAAAACAGAATCATTAAAGAAAAAAGAATCTAATCCTTCTTCTAACGGAGTGTTATACCAACCAAGTGAGTTAGCTACTACTATGCGAACTATGTATAACAATATGAAAGTGGTTAATGGTTTTTTAGAAAAAGGAAAAATTGTTCCGGATTCCTTATTGAATGGCTATGAATCTATGTTGACGGATACACCAACTAACCCGCAGGAAATAGGACCTAAGTTTCATGGTTTTGCTGAAGGTTGGTTATTGGAAATGGAAACATTTAAGAATGATCAAACCAAGGAGAATTATAACAGCCTAATGAATGCTTGCGTACATTGTCATCAATCTTTTTGTCCTGGTCCTATTAAGAAAATTAAAAAATTAAAGCTAATAGGAGAATAATAAAACTCAAGTATGACAGAAGAGCTTCAAAATATTTTTATCGATAAAGGAATAACGTTAAGCACTGCCGAAAGCTGCACTGGCGGTAATATAGCCCATCATATCACCTCTTTATCAGGAAGTTCTGCTTATTTTTTTGGGTCGGTTGTGTCTTATGCTAATTCCGTAAAAAGAGGGGTTTTAGGAGTGTCTGAAAGTAACCTTGAAAAGTTCGGTGCTGTTAGCCAACAGGTCGCTTTGGAAATGGCCAAGGGAGTTAGGCAATTAATGAAAACTGATTATGCGGTAGCTACAACTGGAATAGCAGGACCATTAGGTGGTTCTGAGCAAAAACCGGTGGGAACAGTATGGATTGCTATAAGTGGACCCAAGCAAACAAAGGCTAAATGCTTTTTGTTTGAGGGTACTCGAACAAAAATAATTAAAGCCACTACTCAAGCAGCAATTGATTGGATTGTAGATGAAACCAAATAGGGTTTAAAAAAATTGCACAAAAAAAGCTCGAACAATTATGTTCGAGCTTTTTTGTATCGTAGAAAGAAGATTATCTTCTTTTTTCTTTAATTCTTGCTGCTTTACCAGTTCTTTCTCTAAGGTAATAGATTTTTGATCTTCTAACAACACCTACTTTATTTACATCGATTCCTTCAATAAATGGAGATGAAATTGGGAAAATTCTTTCAATACCAATTCCGTTAGAAATTTTTCTAACTGTAAAAGTAGCTGTAGCTCCTTTACCAGTTCTTTTAATTACAACACCTTGGTAAGGCTGAACCCTTTCTTTGTTACCCTCTTTAATTTTATAGTTAACAGTAATGGTATCACCCGCTTTGAAACTTGGAAGTTCCTTTATCTCTACGTTGCTTGTTGCAGCTTGTTGTACTTTCGGATTCATTTTTCTAATCTTAAAATATTCAACCCATAAATTTGGGGCTGCAATAATACGAAGTTTTTAGTTAATTATCATATTTGCGATAATATTTTTTAAAAAATTATCGCATTTTTTTTCGCCAATAGTTAATTAGTCCTCAAGCATCCATGGCTTACGCTGTTCGGTCTTTTTTAAGGCTTCCTCGTGTCTCCAATCATCAATAGCTTTTAGATTACCTGATGTTAAAATTTCTGGAACTTTCCAACCTCTGTAATCTGCGGGTCTGGTATATACAGGAGGCGCTAATAGGTCATCTTGAAAAGAGTCAGACAAGGCAGAAGCCCCATCTCCAATTGCCCCAGGAATTAATCGTACTAAAGCATCACAAAACACAGCGGTAGCCAGTTCTCCACCAGAAAGAACATAATCTCCAATAGACATTTCATGAGTTACATAATGGTCTCGGATTCGTTGATCTATTCCTTTATAATGACCATTTATTACAATGATGTTTTTAAATGACGAATATTGATTTAGTTGTTTTTGCTCTAAGCGTTCTCCATCTGGAGTCATATAAATAATGGCATCGTATTTTTTATTGGCCATTAATTTATCTAGTAATAACGCCAAAGGTTCTACTAACATAACCATTCCGGCTCCTCCTCCAAATTGGTAATCGTCCACTTTTTTGTGCTTATTTTGACTATAATCTCTAGGATTATGAAAGTCAAAACTTACCATTTTATTATCAATGGCTCTTTTAACAATTGATTCTGAAAATGGACCCTTAAATATTTCAGGAAATAGGGTGACGATATCTATGTGCATCATAAAACTTAAAGAGAATATTATTCTCCGCTTAAGTATTTGTATCGCTGGATGAATTTTTGGTTTTCTGGATCTAATTTGATCGCTAAAGCAATTACTTTAAAAGCTTCATCCTTGTTTCCTTTTGTTTCTAGGTATTTCGAATAGTACATAAAACCATCAATAAATGCTCTTTCTGATTTTGAGTTTAGTTCAAAGCCACCCATTTCTGCTTGATCTTTAAAATAAGCCATCGATTCGTCTACAAGTACTTGCCCTTCTCTGTTTTTATTATACAGGAATACCACACCATTAATAAGCTTACATTCCTCATTTTCTGGGTCAAGTTTTGAAACTAACTTGTAGTAATAAGATGCCTTAGAATAATTATCCATAGCCAAGAAACTTTTGCCTTCAATAAGACCGATTTCTATTAGATCATAAATGAAGTCAATGTTATCATCAAAAATGTATTCTCCGCCCTTGCTTTTAATTTTGTCGTCTTTTTTCTTGAATTTGGTACCGTATTTAATGGCATCTTTATTTGCTTTGGCCTCCGGAAAAAACTCTTCTAACTCAGGATCTCTCGACATTTCAATTAAACATAAAGAAACCCATAAATAAGGCTCGCTTTCACTTTTGTATTTATCGTTAAGGGTTAATTTCATTGCTTTTTCATAGCAAGTTTCATAATTCCCCATTACATAAAGGTCAACCAGTTTTGAATGCTTCGCTCCAGCCACTTGCCCTATCGAAGTTGCTGAAAGTAAGAATGTAAAAATTAATGAGCTAAGTAGAGATTTAATAACCGATTGATTTTTCATAGTCAAAACAATTTTTTGTGCCACTTTTGGCACGCTTTAAAAAATTAGTGAGCTTAAATATTAAGATCACAATTGGCAAAAATAAGTTTTGCGTTGAAACAAGAAGTATTCCAAAAAAAATAAAAACATGAAGCAGTCTATCGGAGAAAGAATTACATGGAGTAAAAAAGATTCTGAAACGATTATTAGAATTGATGGAACGGTGGAGTCATGGATGAATCACGCTCTTTTTGGATGGGTGGTTATGTGGACTTTTACCGGTTTATATGTAGTGTATTATTTATATTCTGGGAAAGCAGATTCAAGTCAGTTTTTTTTCTTTATCACCTATTTGACTTTTTGGGGTTATTTTGAATATAAGGCTCTATATAGTTGGTTGTTTAGAGTTAAAGGGTATGAACTTATTAAAATAAACCCAGATGCTATTTACATTAAGAGAGCGGTTTTCTCGTTTGGTAAAGTTCATAGGTATGTTAGAGATAATGTAAAAGACTTAAGTAAGGTTGAAATGGAAAAGAAGTCTTTGAATGCCGTTTATAACAAATCATTTTGGGTAATGGGAAACGAGCAAATAATGTTTAGATACATCGGAAAGAACATTGGGTTTGGGATGCACCTAAATGAAAAAGATACTTCCGCATTATTGATGTTTACCCGAAAAGTTTTGAAAAGAAAATAAATTTCAAGAATTCAAGCCTAGGATAAACCTCGCTGATTCGGTTAATGTTATTTCTAAATTTTCCTTATGAGGTGAATGTCCAATATTTGGAATTATTAATTGTTTTGCCAAACCTGAAGTACCCTTAATAATTTGATGCACTTGATTTAATGTGCCGTACTCATCCATTTCCCCCTGGATGATTAATGATTTGCATATTATAGATGGTAAAAAGTTTTCAATGTTCCAACCTATAAATTCTGGAGTATTCCATGTTTTTGCCCACGCCCAGAACAAATCATTCGTTTTGTTACCATGATATTTTTCCAATTTTGATTTCAAGTTAGTGGTATGGTAAAGTTCTACGGCATGGTTGATACCTTTTAAAGTGACATCTTCAACAAAAACATGAGCACCTTGGGTAATAACACCTTGAATTCTGTCTGGATATTTTCCGGCTGCAATAAGCGCAATGGAACCACCATCGCTATGACCAAAAAGAATGGCTTTTTCCAAATTCCAATAATCCAGTAACTGAATTAGAATATCCGCTTCATGCTCCATGTACAGGTTATCTCTTTGAGAATAGGTGAAATCACATGATTTTCCATATCCTTGACGATCATATACAAGTGTATTGCATTGGGTAATTTCACTTAATTGATTAGGGAAATCTCTCCATAGTTCAATACACCCAAGCGAATCATGTAAAAAAATAATAGTGGGTTTTCCGGTAAAAGATTTGTTTCGTGAAAAAGCAATTTGATTTACTGGAAAGGTGGATTTCATAGATTTTTGTTTTATAACTAAAAAAAGCTTCTAAAAAATTAGAAGCTTTACTTTGTACCCGGGATGGGAGTCGAACCCACACGTCTTTCGACACACGCCCCTCAAGCGTGCACGTCTACCAATTCCGCCACCCGGGTAGAATCTCAAAAGTGATAATTTCTGAGGTCTGCAAATGTATAATTATTGGAAGAGTCGGGTTGCTGACAATCGATAAAAAGCAATTATTTTTTATTTGCATGTAAATAGCATTAATTGTTCTTCGATTATTGTTGAATGGAATCAAAAATTGGTACATTAGGCAATTCTTACAATTAGTGTTTTAAAAAAAATCCGAACTTATGGCAGCAGCCGAATCAAAACTATGGCATTTAGAGCAGATCAACATTTTTCGTGATTTGCAACCTGAAGACCTAGAGAGAGTGGAGAAAATATCGTCAATGAAGACTCTTGAAAAAGGAAAGTTTATTTATTTTCCAGAGGAGCCTTCAAAAGTGGTTTTTCTTTTAAAAAGTGGTAGAGTAAAAATAGGAACCTATTCTGAAGATGGAAAAGAAATAATTAAAGCTATTCTGGAACCGGGTGAAATTTTTGGTGAATTGGCTATTGCGGGTCAAGAAACGCGACAAGATTTTGCGCAAGTATTGGATAACGATGTGAAAATATGTGCGATCCATAAAGAGGAAATGCTACGAATGTTGGAGTCAATGCCTAGATTAAATCTGAAAATAACACATCTTATAGGTTTGCGATTGCAAAAAATGGAACGAAGATTTGAGTCGTTAATTTTTAAAGATGCGCGAGATAGAATTGTAGATTTTATTAAAGATTTAGTATTAACTAAAGGTAAAAAGGTTGGGTTCGAATATGCAGTAAAGCATAAACTTACCCACCAAGATATGGCTAATTTAACAGCAACTTCTAGACAAACGGTAACCATAGTTTTAAATGAGTTGAGAGAATCGGGAATTCTTGACTTTGATAGAAGAAGCATAATAGTTCATGAAATGGACGATTTGAAATAGACAATAATTTTTAAATAGAGAGTATGAAATACGTATTGTACATTGGAGAAGGGTGTCATGATTGTCATCTGGTTCAAGAGTTTATTAAAGGAAATTCACTTGATGTAGAAATAATTGATGTAGATACTACGAAAGATAAACCTGCCTTTGATATTTTTGTTCGACCTGCACTAATGCGGAATGACACACTTGTTGCTTACGGTTTAGATGTAATTGATCATTTAAAACGCAAAGTAATGGCTTAATAAAAACGTATTACATGAATTTTTTGGCTCATTTCCACCTATCGGGCAATAATGAAGAAATTGCAATAGGTAATTTTTTGGGTGATTTTATTCGTGGAACTAAACCAGAAGAATTACCCCCATTAATTTATAAAGGCTTAAAGCTTCATCGGTTTATCGATGAGTTTACAGATTCTCATCATTTAGTTAAGCAAACTAACAAAATATTACAGCCCTACTTTAAAAAATATACACCTGTGGTTTCGGATGTGTACTTTGATTATTTCTTAGCGCATCATTTTGATGATTATTCCAAAATTTCTTTGCGAGATTATACGTATGATGTGTACGAGTTATTATGCTCGAATAAATCGTTATTAACCCCTAGAGCAAGTCGGTTTTATGACTTTATGATTGTTCGTGATATATTTTTTGAGTATGGAAATAAGGATGGGATGCAACATGTATTCAGAGGTTTAGCATCTAGAGCTAAGTTTGAGTCGAATATGCTTGAAGGAGTTTCTATTTTAACAAAACACGAAATTGAACTATATAAACTTTTTAAAGGGTTTTATCCAGAGTTACAGCAGGCAAGTGCAACATATTTGAATCAACTTTTAAGGGATAACCAATGAAATTAGACTTGATTTTAACCGGAGATAACAGTCCTTCTCTATACAATCCTGAATTAAATGAAACGTACCACTCCAAACATGGCGCAAGGCAAGAAAGTGAGCATGTGTATATTAAATCTGGGTTAAATGAGCTTATTCACCTAAAGGAGGTTCGTGTTTTTGAAATGGGTTTCGGAACGGGACTTAATATATTGCTGTCTAATAATTTTGCCAACCAGCATAACAAAAAAGTCACCGTTACTTCGATAGAAGCATACCCTTTGAACCATGAAATTACTGAAAAATTGAATTACGCTAATTCTGCAATAGAGCAATCTATTTTTGATAAACTACATCTTGCTCCATGGGAAGAAAAAACACAGATTGATTCCTTTTTATCATTAACCAAAATGAATGTTAAATTGGAAGATGTATGCTTTACTTCTGAATTTGATATTGTTTTTTATGATGCTTTTGGCCCAGACAAACAACCTCATTTATGGACGCCCCAAATCTTTAAAAAGCTTTTTGAGTTATTAGATGATAATGGAATTTTAGTAACCTATTCTGCAAAAGGACAGGTTAGGCGAGATCTACAATCTGTTGGGTTTAGAGTAGAAAGAATTCAAGGCCCCCCGGGTAAAAGAGAAATGCTAAGAGCTATAAAGGACTAACAATTTCCAGCATTCTGTATTATTTTTTGGTATGTTTGAGCCAATGAAATTAATTAGCTTTAAGGCTTTAATTATCCTGGTTTTTTGGAGTTTTTTGCCAGTAGTTATGTTGGGGCAAGTGTATACAGATACACTTAGCCAGCAGGAATCAGAGCAACTTCAAAAAAGAATAGAAAAAGAACTTAAAAAGGCAGAAAGAAAATATGTTTTTCAATTTCTTCCCATAGTTTATTACACCCCAGAAACAGACTGGGCATTTGGTGCTGGTGGTAACTTTCTATTTAAGTTTGATTTATCCGACAGTCTTTTACCTGTTTCAAAAGTAACTCCTTCATTTGTGTACACGTTGAATAACCAAATGCTGGCAAGAGTTGATTTTGATTTATACACTAACAAAAAGTGGCGTGTTTTTGGAGATATTGGTTACTACGTTTATCCGTACTTTTTCAGTGGTATTGGAAATAAGCATCAAGGAAACTATAAAGAGTATTATGATGCGGATTATCCCAGGCTAAACATTAACATCTACAGACACGTTTTTTCAGATTCGATTTCAATTGGATTACGATATGATTATCAAAACTCAAACATTATTCCTTTTTCAGGAGGTTTGTTGGAGTCAGGGAAATATCCTGGTTATGAAGGTAGTGTGCAATCTAGTTTAGGTACTGGATTTATGTATGATAGCCGCAATTTTCCGCTGGCATCTACAAAAGGGGGGTATGCTGATATATCCATAATGTGGTCGGATAATTGGACGGGGGCTACCTATTCGGATCAGTTTGTTTTAATAGACTTACGAAAATATTTCTCCGTCAGTAAAAAAGAGGATGTAATTGCGGTTCAATTATATTCGGAAATTCACTCGGGAGATGTTCCATTTAATTTAATGGCTATGTTGGGTGGTTCTGAAAGGATGAGGGGATATCGGGAAGGGTTATTTAGAGATCGACAAATGGTGGTGTATCAGGCAGAATATAGAAGTCGTATGTTTTTTAAACATTTTGGGTTTGCGCTGTTTGCCAATTTGGGTGGAATTGGTAACGATTTTCAAGATGTAAATAATAACTATCGTTACACGGTTGGAGGAGGACTTCGTTTTTCGCCCATGGCTGAAGAACGCTATTTTATCCGATTGGATTATGGCGCTGGCCAAAATACCCAAGGGTTTTACATTGCGGTTGGGGAGGCGTTTTAATATTTACCCAATTCTTCGTTGTACTAGCTTTTCTATTTTTTTAAATAGCTGTTCTGGTCTATGTGTACGCCATGATTGCTCATTTAATTCTCCATCCAGTAAAAAATAATGATCAATATTCATTTCTCTAAACTCATGCAAAACGTGCTCTCTAAAATTGAGTAAAGCAATCCATCCGTCTTCAATATCTTCAAACCATTCTTCGTAGTAACAATCATCAGAACTATGAAAATTAAGTACATTTTCTCCAATTAAAATAAACTGGGTAATTCCATGGTCTACTAGCGCGTCTACAATATTTCGCTTTAAAAACATGATGTCATTATACAAAGTATCGTTCCACTCACCAATGAGTTCAATGATGGCATATTGCGAATCATAATCCACAAATAGCAATTTCAAAAACAAAGTTTGCGATTCAAAACTGTCCCATTGCGGATGAATTACATGATCGTAGATAGAATCTTGAAACTCAAATTCGCTATATTCTCTACCAAAAAAAGGCGAACTTGGGTCATTTTCAGCAGTATAAAAAGCCCGCCAATTCCAATATGGTTCAATACTATGCATAACGCAAAGTTATAGTTAAAACAATAGGCAAAATGTCATGGTTGTTTGATTTTGATTTAATTAAATTCGCAGGGTTAGAAATAAAATATACCTAAAAAACATTTAAGATGATTAAAAGAATACTTGTTGTAGGAATGTTGTTAATCGGCCTTGGAAATCTTTCTCAAGCTAAAGAAGGAATGTGGATTCCGTTGTTATTGCAACAATACAATGCTTCAGATTTAGAAAACATGGGATTAAAGATATCAGTAAGTGATATTTATGATGCCAACAAATCGAGTATGAAAGATGCTGTTGTTCTTTTTAACGGTGGTTGTACGGCCGAAATTATATCTAAAGAAGGGCTGCTTTTAACAAATCATCATTGCGGTTATGGACAAATTCAAAGCCATTCTTCGGTTGAAAATGATTATTTAACCAATGGTTTTTGGGCAATGAATAAATCGGAGGAATTGCCTAATGAAGGAATTTCAGCGATGTTTATTAAAGGTATTGAAGATGTGTCTGAAATAGTTTTAAAGGATATTGGAATCAATACTCCAGAAGCAGAACGTAAAAACTTGATTAAAACCAGAATTGACTCTATTAAAAAAGTGGTGACAGAAACCAAAGGTTATGGAGCGGATATAAAACCGTTTTACCACGGAAATCAATATTTTTTGTTTATTACAGAAACATTTACCGATGTGAGACTTGTTGGAGCGCCCCCTTCTTCTATTGGGAAATTTGGTTTTGATACCGATAATTGGGTTTGGCCTAGACACACCGGAGATTTTTCTATGTTTAGAATTTATGCAAACGCTGACAACAAGCCAGCAGAATATTCCAAAGAAAATGTTCCTTATACTCCTAGTCATCATTTCCCAGTTAGTTTAGCAGGTATTGCAGAAGATGACTTTTCTATGGTTTTAGGATTTCCAGCTAGAACAAATGAATATTTACCATCAACAGCGGTAGAGTATATTATTAAAGATGAAAACCCAGCAAAAATTAAAATGCGCGATATTTCATTGGGTATTATCAATGATGCCATGCGATCAAGTGCCGAATTAAATATACAATACGCAGCTAAACAATCAAGAATTTCAAACGCGTGGAAAAAGTATAAAGGCCAAATATTAGGACTTGAAAAAACCAACGCGGTAATGAAAAAAAGAACACTAGAGAAACAATTTTCGGATGCCATTGCCAATAACCCTAAATTCTTAAAAGATTATGAACAGGTACTTCCGAGTTATAAAAAAGCGCATACTGATTTTAAGGCGTACTCTATGGCGCGCAGTATGTTTATTGAAATTTACTACTATGGCCCAGAAATTTTAAGGTTTTCTCAAAGGTTCGCTAAATTGGCGGAAGAAGATTTACCCTTTGAAGAAAAGAAAGAATTAATTGAAAATTTAAAGCAATCTTCTGAAAAGTATTTTAAAGATTACAATGCAGTGGTGGATGAGGAACTTATGTTCCATATGATGCCAGAATATTTGGTTTCTATTACTACTAGTTTAGTGCCGCCAACGGTGTATCATTTATTTGGTCATAATCATCCTGCTAGGGCAGACAAAACAACCGGGCAGATTTATAAAAACTCTTTGTTTTCTTCTAAAGAAAGGTTATTTGAGTTCTTAGACGGATATTCAGCTAAATCGTATAAAAAGATTCAGTCAGATCCTGCTTTTATTATCTCTACAGAAATTTTGAAAAACTATAGCTCAGTAGTTTCTCCGCAATATAGAAAAGGGAAATTGGAGATTGACAGTATTCAACGAGTTTATATGGACGGGTTAATGAAAGTATTACCGGATTATAAAAATTATTATCCAGATGCTAATTTCTCTTTACGTTTATCTTACGGTAAAGTTACGGGTAGCGAGCCATTAGATGGAATGCAATACAAGTATTATTCTACCATGAAGGGTATAGAACAGAAACGAGATACTTCTTCTTATGAGTTTAATGTTCCGCAAAAATTAATGGATTTATATGAGGCGAAGGACTTTGGACAATATGCTGATTCCAATAATCAAATGCATGTTTGTTACACAGCAACTAACCACACTTCGGGGGGTAATTCTGGTAGCCCGGCATTAAATGCAAAGGGCGAATTGGTAGGTTTAAACTTTGATCGTACATGGGAAAGTACAATGAGCGATATTATGTATGACCCCGAGATATGTAGAAATATAATGGTGGATATTAGATACGTGCTTTTTATTGTAGATAAATACGCTGGTGCCGGCCATTTAGTAAAAGAAATGGAATTGGTCAGATAGGCATAAGGTATCAAGATTGTATAGGAAAGGGGAAACTAACTTAGTTTCCCCTTTTTTTATTGTTGTTGTTCTACTTTAACAATATATCTTTCCTGTAAAGAAGATTTACGCGTTTTTGGGTTTAAAAACTCTACCGTTAATTCTGCATTAGGAAAGTTGAAAATATCTTTAATAATTTCATAGGTTAAATTCGCTTTTTTTAAAGCTTGAATACCCTTTCCATCTGAATAAACAAATACATCCTGGGTTTTAGTTATGTCTTTTATTTGTTTCACGTTAGTGAACTTGTATTGATACTCTCCAGTATAAAAATAGGTATTATGATAATGATGAGTTAAAAACCGAAAATCGTCCTTTTTAATATTGTTTTCGTTAATCCAATTAGCCAGTATTTTTCCAGATTGGTAGGTATTTAGTTGGGGATAAAAATAACCGTTTAATAGAACGTTCATCAAGATTAAAGCAGCCATAGATGGTCCTATTAGCTTTACAACTGGACTTGAATTTGCAAAAATGAAAACCGTACTTGAAAAAATTCCTAAAGGAATCAACCACCAAACTGCTTCTGTTTTTGGAAAGACCCAATAAATGATAAATAAGGCAATAAATCCAATTAAAACAGAAAATACAAATTGAACCCATTTGAACGTTTTATACTCTTTCAAATTTTCTTTTCTTAATATAGTGTCAATGTAACCAGCGGTAAAAATGGCCGCAAGAGGCATAATCACCATAATGTAATGAGGTAGCTTATAGTGAGAAGTAGACAGTGCAATAAAAGGTAAAATAAAACCTCCAATGGTGTACATTTCGTTGGTGTTATTTGGCTTGAATTTATCCAATACTAAGCGTTTAATTTTATTATAAAATGCCATTATACCTAATAGTGACCAAGGCAAAAATTCCCACAAATAATTATGGGTGAAGAAAAAGTAGGAAGAATCATCCTTCCAAACATTTTCTCCGGTTATTCTTCCAAAACTTTGTTCCCAAAAGAAAAATCGAAGACCAGATACTCCTGTTCTACCATTTACGATGGCAGAAGGGTTAGCATCAAATTGGGTGTACAGACCATACATCATGGGGGTAAGTACAATAATTACAATTAGAACTCCTAGAATCCACCTCCAGTTGAATAAGTTACTCCAACTACGTTGATAAAGTAATTGAGATCCCAGAGCCATTACAGGTACAACTGCCCCTATTGGTCCTTTAGCCAACATGGCCATTCCAACCGCAATAAAGGCCCATATAAAACTAGCTACAGTTTTAGTTTGTAAATAAACCACACCTTGCCAGATGGCAATAATTACAAAATTTGTCAATAAGGTATCTGTTCTTACATCATGATTATGAAGAATATAAACTTGGCAGCTGGCCAGTAGTAAACCCGATATAATCCCCGTATTCTTATTATAAATACGTTTTCCTAATGCATAGGTAGCATAAACACCTATTATAGTAGTTATAAAAGTGGGTAGCCGATAAGCAAAATGATTAACCCCAAACATTTTGATAAACAAAGCACCTAACCAAAATAGTAAGGGAGGCTTATCCAAGTAATTATTGCCATAGTGTAAAATTTCTAGAAAGCTGTTAGTTTCGGCCATTTCCATACTTATTGAAGCATATTGTGCGGCATCTACTTCCATAATATCAGGTACAATCAGTCCGATTAAGTAAACGATGAAAAGACCTAAAAAAGAGAATATGGTGAAATTTCTTGGTATTTGATACATATTATGATGTTATCTAGGGTTGCAAATTTGTGAATAAATTGTGGAATCTAAGGGTGTTTACATTTTTTATTTATCCAGTTCGCATGGCCTATATAAGGTTGAAAATTTCCTTGTGACCAAATAGTGATAATTTGTGACTAAATAGTTTCCAATACTTTACCTCCCACATATATTTGCAATCACAAAACACACCAACTAATATGAAAACTACAAAATACATTTCTGCTCTAATTGTAATCTTTGCCTTAGCTTTTCTTTCTACTTTGGAATCGTGTACTACACGAAACAATTCCACAGCAACAACTATCAAGTCTGAAAATTTTTCATTACTGAGTAAAGGAGGATGGGTAATGAGCTCAGCCACCAAAGATTTTGGCGCTCCAGAAGGGGAATTAGATATGTTTTTCTTTATGGATGAGTCAGAAAAGAACGATGTTTTATACTTCTACCCAAATAGTAAAACGGTTAGATCTTCGAAAGTGTTTAAGTCGGGAAGGATAGACATTAAAGATGTTATGCAAGGAAATTGGTCATTAGCAGAAGATGACTCCAAATTAATAATTCAATCTGGTGAAAATGTAACCGAATTAATTATTGAAACATTAAACGATTCAGAATTAGTAATTTCCGTAATTGAGTTTGATGAGACTTTAGATAAAAAAGTAAAAAGTACATTTGGCTATAAAAGCTAAATGAACTGCACATATCACCCCCAGAAAAGTCGCTTTTAGCGGCTTTTGTTTTTTCAGTGTGCTGCATTTTGAAATAAAAAAGGTTCGCTATATTTGTGCAAAATAACATTATTATGAAAAATAAACACACTTCAATCTTTTTTGCGGTTATAGGAATTGCACTTTTAACAGCTCTTGGTTCTTGTAAAAAGGATGATGACAATGGAGGATCTGATGGGACATCAGTCTCAAAGGCAGGATTATTAACCTCCAGCGGATGGGTAACTACCTCAATTGAAGCTACTTTTCCTGATCCAATTGGTACAATGGATGTTTTTGCAACTTTTGACGATTGTGAAAAAGATGATATAATGATTTTCAAATCTGACAAAAGTATTGTAGCAGATGAGGGTGCTACAAAATGCGACCCTAACGACCCACAAACAGAAAGCGCAGGAACTTGGGAGTTAACTTCAAACGACACAAAATTGCGTATTGATGATGCGGGTTACGTTGATGAATTTGATATTATTACTTTAACTTCTAGTCAAATGTCAATTCAAATTACTGAGTATGATTCGGGTTTAATGGCTGACATTACCTATAAAATGACATTGAGTCATTAAAGAGTATTAATAAACAGTTTAAAGCCGCTTTTAGCGGCTTTTTTTTGATTATTTTTTTGATTTATCAAACTCAATAGACTCTAAAATAAGGCCTGAAGCAGGAGCAATAAATGTCAGCGGCTTTTCTCTGCCCTTATTTAATAATCGCTCTAATTCTTCCAAGGTAATTTCTTTTCTTCCTAATTGAATTAATTGGCCCATCATTAATCTAACTTGATTTCGCATAAACCCTTTAGCGCTTATTCTGTAGATAAAACTTTTTTCAGGGAAGAAACTTGCGGTGTATTTATTATTAGGGATAATTTCGGATATTAAAATTTCCCTCTCAAAATTAGTATTGGGTTTAGGTTTAGTTACAAAAGTGCCAAAATTATGTTTGCCTAAAAACAGTTGAGCTCCTTTTTGCATAAGTTCAATATCTAAATCAGATTGGATGAAACTCATAATGGAAGCGCTCATGGGATGCGCTTTTTTTCCAAATGAAAAAAGGTATTCGTAGTGTTTTGTTTTGGCGGTATTGATGATATTGAAGCTTTCATCAACCTCTTCTATTCGCAATGCTCTTATATCTGATGGAAGGTTTTGATTAAAAAAATCTAAAAAATCACTTTTACTTTCTAATGGTTCCTGTAAAAAGAGTTCAAAGGCACTGTGATTGGCAGAAACTAGGGCATCTGTCCGGCTAGTTCCCATGGTTTTAAAGTTAGTATGGCCCAAGGCAAAACGCAGTGTTTTGTCAATTAATCCATGTACCGTTTTGCGGTCTGGTTGTTTGGCCCATCCATGGAGCCTAAATCCTAAATACTGGATATGGATAAGGTAGAAAAACTTTTTTTGAAACACGATGCAATTTTAAACCAGTGGCGTTAAATCATAATCGTCAAACTCATCTAATTTGAGTATAGATTGGCCATCTTCGTTTGATCCTAATACAGACCTGAATTTTGCTCCCCAAATAAACTCATCATATCGGTAGGAAGTACGAGTATGTATTTGCTGAGAATAGGTTTGATCATAGGCGTCCACTTGCAAAATCATTTCTATCTTTAAATCACTAAGGGTATCCTTATTCCATCCAATGAAAGGACTGTTTTCAGAAATTGGATGAACTACCGTCCAGCTAGAGGCCAACATATCGATATGCGAAATTTCTAAATCTAGTTTTTTAAATCTTCTAGTTCTTGTACCTTCAACATCGTCTAACCATGATAAAGTAAGGCTTGCATTAACATTAATAAGTTGGTCATCATTCTTGTTCACCAATCGCACCATTAAACCACGTTCTCCTGTTTTGTACGGAGAAATTAAAGCATTTTTAGTGAAAAGCATTTTAGCTTGTGGTTTTGAAAACCTTCCGTATAGTAACCCAGAGGTTGTTGCAAAACTAAGTAAACCTAAAAACGATTCTAAGGTGGCTAATATATTATGCGCAGGCGCAACAGGGCTCACAGCTCCATAACCAAGAGTAGTTAATGTTTGAGAACTAAAATAAAATGCATCTAGAAATTGACCCATTAGTTTTTCTGGGTGATTTCCAGACAAACCTTCAATTCCGAAAGCCACATATAAAATGCCAAAGGCAATGTTTACTAGAATATAACCTACAAAAGTGAATGTGAAAAATTGAGTCCAGCTCATGTTAATGAGCCAATGGAAAATACTAAAGGTTTGCGAAAAAGATAGCCCAGTTCGCTTTATGTTGACTAGGCCATTCTTATTTACTAATCGATTACCACTATTTTCGGGAATGGAACTAAACCCCGTGTTTTTAATAGAATTGATTATGTTGGTTGTTATTTTCATCCAGGATGGATAAAAGTAAGCATCCATAGAGAATAGAAGGGATTTGATTTTGAAAAATATATGAATAATGGATTAGTAAATATTATTTCTCACCTTGGTAGTCAAATCCTAAATTTTGCAAGGTGTCTTCAATTTTTGAGTTGTTGATTTGATTCCCTTTTACGTGAACTACCTTATTGGCTAGGTCAACTTCTACAAAATCAATGTTTTCTAGTTTACTTAAATTGGTTTCTACTGATGACTTGCAGTGATTACATGTCATACCGTTAACAGCAAATACTTTTTCGTTATCGTTCATGTTTTCTAGTTTTAATTTTTTTGGAATGTATTGGATTCGAAACCCGTTTAAAATCAATATTAATAGAGTTCCAGCCGAAGCCCATTCAAACCAACCTAAGGAAATTTCTTGGTGATTATGTCCTTCCATACTCATTCCTGGTAAAACGAACCAATCAGGAGGTAGTTGATTAATAATTAATCCAATAATTATAGCACCACCAATAATACTGGATAAGTAAGAAACTAAAGCCTTTGTACCCATGGCTTGTTTAATAACTGTCATGGTAGCGGCATTGGTGGCTGGTCCGGCCATTAAAAAAACAAAAGCTGCACCAGGGCTTAAGCCTTTCATCATTAAAACAGCTGCAATAGGAACCGATCCAGTAGCGCACACATACATCGGGATAGACGCCACCAAAACAATGAGCATGTTTACAAATGGGTTGCCTAGATTACTTTCAATAAAACCATCTGGAATAATAACGGAAATAAATGCGGCAATGGCTAGCCCAACTAATAACCATTGCGCTATGTCTTGTAAAAATTCTACGAAGGCATAATGCAAAGCCGATTTAAATTTGTTTGAATAAACTTTTTCGTCTTCTTTGTTTTCAATTAACTCTTCTGCAGAATCATCTGTGGCATTAGTAAGTGCTCCGCCAAAAATTCCAGTAACAAATGCTGCAATGGGCCTAATCAAAGCAAAAGGCAAACCTAAAAGAGAATACGTTACAAGAATAGAATCTACTCCCGTTTGTGGCGTAGAAATTAGAAATGAAACCGTAGCTCCCTTTGTTGCTCCATTTTTATTAAATGAAATTCCGGTTGGAATAACTCCGCATGAACAGAGAGGGAGTGGAATTCCTAAAATTGCTGCATTTACCACGGAAGTAAGGTTTTTACGACCAAGGTATTTAGCCACCTTGTGTTTTGGGAAATACACATGTAATACTCCTGCCAAAGCAAACCCCAAAAGGAGGTAAGGTGACATTTCTGCAAATAAATACACCAATTCAATGATGAACGATTTCAGAAAATTTAGGAGCGTATCCATTTTATAAATTATTTAGCAAATTCAGCGTATTCGTTTCTAACATTTTGAGGAATTGGAGATGCATCTCCATATTCATCAATGCGAACAAAGGTAATTTCAGTTTCACAAACCAAAATCTCCTCTTGTGTTATTACGTTATGTTTACGGGCTTCCACTTTCAAAGTAACCGAAGTTCTTCCCATTTTACAAACACGACCATATATTTTAATAAGATAGCCAACTTTTACCGCTTTACGAAAAACAACTTCGTCAATCTTTACGGTAACCATGTTGGGCGATTGGCAAACACTTGCGGCCATAGTACCGGCAGCTTCATCAATCCAACTGAGCATATTCCCTCCAAATAGGTTGCCATGAACCCCAAGGTCTTTACCCATGCATATTCGTTGATTTATGAATTCCATCTCTTAAATTTTATGCAAAAGTAATATGAAAATGGAGTCTAATTATCATGATGTGACTCACAAACATGTATGTGTTTATAAGAACATTTAATGCGTAAAATGAATTATCCATATTGATGGTATGTTTATGGTTTAAGCCAATATAGCCATGGGACTGTAATGGTAATTTTAAACTATTGATTGATTAGGAGTTATGAGAATTCATTTTATTGCCATTGGGGGAAGTGCTATGCATAATCTTGCTTTAGCCATGCACGATAAGGGTTACCATGTTACTGGTAGCGATGATGAGGTTTTTGAACCTTCTAAAGGAAGATTACTAAAGGCAGGGATATTACCCGATACTTTTGGTTGGTTTCCAGAAAAATTATCATCTGATATAGATGCAGTGATTTTGGGAATGCATGCTCGGAAAGACAACCCAGAGTTATTAATAGCCCAAGAGTTAAATCTCAAAGTGTATTCTTATCCAGAATTCATTTACAATCAATCTAAAGATAAAACCAGAGTTGTTATTGCGGGAAGTCATGGAAAAACGACTATAACCTCCATGATTTTACATGTGTTAAGTCATTTCAATAAAGACTTTGATTATATGGTAGGAGCACAATTAGCGGGTTTTGATAGAATGGTGAAATTAACCAAAGAAGCTCCAATTATTATTTTAGAAGGCGATGAATATTTATCTTCTCCTATAGATATGCGACCTAAGTTCATTTGGTATAAACCACATGTTTCTTTGATATCAGGTATTGCTTGGGACCACATTAATGTATTTCCCACTTTTGACTTCTACGTGGAACAGTTTTCTGATTTTGTAAGAACAATAGAACCAAATGGTTCTTTGATATATTTCAATGAAGATGCAGAAATTAAAAAGGTGGTTAAAGATGCTGATTCATCGGTAAAAACATATGGTTATTCTACTCCCGAAAACAAAGTAGCTAACGGAAAAACAGCTTTAGTGGTAGATGGAAATGAAGTGGAGTTAAATGTATTTGGTACTCATAATTTGCAGAATTTGAATGGCGCAAGATTGGTGTTGAATCAAATTGGTATTTCAAATGAAATGTTCTACGAAGCTATAACAAACTTTGGTGGGGCGGCAAAGCGATTAGAAACCGTTGCTCAAAATGACAATACCGTTATTTACAAAGACTTTGCACATTCTCCATCAAAATTAAAAGCAACCAGTAGTGCGGTTAAAGCGCAATGGCCAGAAAGAGAGTTAGTTGCTGTAATGGAATTACATACTTTTAGTAGCTTCAATCCCGAGTTTTTGAAAGAATATAGAGGTTCGTTTGATACTCCAGATCATGCGGTGCTATTTTATTTGCCAGAAACAGCAAGGCATAAAAACTTACCAGATTTGACCATTGAGCAAGTAAAAGAAGCTTTTGGTAAAGAAGACTTAATCATAAAAAACTCTACAGCTGATTTAAAGGTATACCTAGAACAAATTTCTTGGTCAGGTAAAAACCTATTGTTTATGAGCTCTGGTAATTATGGAGGGATTAATGTAGATGAATACGCGAAAGGTTTGATGGAGTAAATAACCAAACCTTCGATAGGTTTAATAGAAGCAGATCACCTATAATTATTGTTGGGCCAAAATCTAACCTAGCAAGAGGTTTATTTAGTTACTAAAAAAAACAAGTCTTTTAAATGTCAGTTACTGGATGATTATTCTCTTTAATAATGCTTTCTGGTTTGAATTTACTTGAATAAAGTAAACTCCTGGGTTTAAATTGAAAAGATTCATGTTTACAGAGTCTAGGTTTTCGTTTATTAATTGCTGATGAACGAGTCTCGAATTAATGTCGTAAACATTAATGGAAGTAACTGGAATAAAAGAGCCAAATGCTAAAGTAACCTCTCCTTTTGTAGGGTTAGGGTACAACATAAATTCAAACAGTTCCAAATCAAAACCCTCTAAACCTGATGGTATGTCGTACGTTACGAATGCGGTATCAAAAGATTTACAGCCAGAAATGGATGTTGCTATCACTGAAATGGTATCTACGGCTCCTGATTTTAAAGGATCGTAGTTAATAGTAATGGTTTGGTTTATGGTATTATTATTCCATAAGTAACTAATAAACCCGTTACCAGCATCATACGTTACGCTTTGTAATGATACATCGTTAAGAAGGATGTCATTTCCTATCGAAATGGGTAGCGCATTTTCAACGGTAATATTAATGGTATCTGATATTAAGCAACCTAAATTGCTTGTGGCTAAAATTACATAGTTTGAATTTTGCGCGGGGCTAACAGTAATGCTAGTTGAGGTGCTACCCGTATTCCATACCGTATTTGCAGCATTACTTGAACTAGTTATTGTTATGGTGTCTCCAGCACAAACTGTGGTATCATTGGAAGTAGAAATTATAGGTAAATCGTTTACGATTACATCAATACTTTCTACCGAACTACAGCTTAAACTAGAAGTTACGGTAACCGTGTAAGTGGCATTTGCAAGAGGATTTACGTTAATAGAATTA
>JBMYWA010000033.1:0-24355 GCA_049606935.1 Salibacteraceae bacterium | reverse complement strand
CTTAAATCTATGAATTCCCCCTTGGCGAAGGGGGCGAATTTTGAGGAACGAAAAAATCCGGGGGATTGACCCCATTTACCTCACCACCCATTTTTTACTTTCAATAAGCTCATTGTTTTGATATAAATTCACCAAATACAACCCACTTTGAGCTAAGTTAATTTGAACCTCAAAATCTTTTTGAGTAACAGGTATCGTTTTCACCAACTGGCCTAATTGGTTAAATATTTTTATTTCTGTACGGGACGTAAATTGAGTTAAACTACCTGAAATAGTTCCACTACCATTGGCTGGGTTAGGGTAACACGTTAACTCGCCTTTAGGCAATTCATTTTCATTTACACTCACAATACAAGGAATATTATCACATCCCCACGCATTTACTTTTACTATCCAGCTATCTTGACCTGGATTATGCGCTTCTCCAGCCATTATATACCCACCATCGCTGGTAGGGCGTATATCATGAAACTGCGCACGCTCCCCTGGAATGTGGTCAATCAGTTTAGAACCTAAGCTATCTCCATTATGATTGACTTGGAAAAAGAGACCTCTAAAATCATTTTCTACAAACCCACCTCCAAATGTTAAAACACCATCATCACGGATGGTAAATTGCTGAAAGTATGTCAATAGCTCATTTTTAAAATACTCCTTTTCCCAATTGATAGTATAATCCAGATTTAATTTTAACAGTATTGGGTAGCGTTGAGAATTACCTCTATTTTCATTATCCACTAGAAAGTACAAACCAAAATTTGGATGGTACTTAATATTTCTACCAAAATCATAGTTAGAATAGATAGTATCAAAATTCAGGGTTCCATCATCATCCAATTCATATATATGAGGACCTAAATCATAGGTATGACCACTTATTAAAATTTTAGAATTAAGCACTTCAATGTCAAAACCAACATCACTTTTATTAGGATCACCTATAATAGTTTGCCAACGCGAATTTCCTTGTAAATCAGTATTTATTACTATTAAATCACCACTATTTGTCCAAACTTGACCAATAATAATAATAGCACTATCGTTTATTTGTTTGATGGTAGACACTTCAGTGTAATAACCTTGGTAAACTTCTACATCACGAATCACCACTAAGTTGGTATCAAAAAACACCAACCGTAACGAACTGTCTGGTCCTACTTTATATAATTGGCAAAATTCATTAGTAGATAAATACTGAAAAGAACCTGCATACCCATAAAACAAATTATACAATGTATTGGTTACAATATCCTTCTTATTCAAGACATTACCTAAACTATCCAATTCAACGGCTTCCAACTGTACGTCATTATTTTTAAAAGTTTTTTGAGTAAAATAATAAGAGCCGTTTACTTCTATTGCATTATTCGTACGATTAGCCGTATTACTTTCATCAAAAGCTTTATTAAATACGCTTTGGTTATGCCCAATAAAAGGAATAACCAAAGTGATGACTAGTAGTACTATTTTGTTTACTGAACTATCCATTTTTGTTGTTGAATTACTTCTCCATCTCTGGTTATTGCCACCAAATATAGTCCTTTTGAAGTATCAATCCCCCTAACCCCCTTCGCCAAGGGGGAATGGCTCATGCTAGCTTTTACGATTTTTATAGTCATATAAAAAAGCGTCATTCAATGGCGATAATCTTAAATCTATGAATTCCACCTTGGAGGAGGGGGAAGGAGCGAAGAATGAGCGACAGGGGGATTGATTTTGTGTTTTGTATATTTGATAGATGAAACCCAAAAGCAACTACAACAAAAACCTAAAAGAATTTTCACGCGATTTAAGAAACGATTCAACTCTAGGTGAAATCATTCTTTGGAAACGGGTTTTGCGAGGAAAAATTAAATTTGAATATCAGTTTAATCGTCAGTTTCCCATGAAAATAAATGACAAGAGTATCATTGTAGATTTTATTTGCAGGAAATTGAAACTGATAATCGAAATTGATGGTTATTCTCACCAGTTTAAAACCAAACAAGATGAACTTCGAGATCAGCAGTTATTAGAAATGGGCTATCAGGTTTTGAGGTTTACGGAATCTGAAATAAAACATAGATTAGATAATGTGGTAACGGTAATTGAAGCTGCAATTACTCAGTTAGAAAACTAGAATCAATCCCCCTAACCCCCTTCTATTCAATACTTCAAACTTTTAAACTCTTTTAAACCACAATTCTTCCGAATGTGATTCTAAAAATGTTCTCACATTTTTTCCCTTGGAGGAGGGGGAAGGAGCGAAGAATGAGCGACAGGGGGATTGACCGCATTAGGGATAGTAGTGGTTACCCCACAGCGAGGCACGAGCGAGGAGTAGTAACGAATAGCCCGACCCGCAGGGGAATGCCCAAATAAACCACAAAAAAAGAGCGACCCTTTTCAGAATCGCTCTTTAAATTATTTAGTAAGTTAGCTTACAACCCTAGTAAAACCTCAGCAGGTTCTTTGCCTCCAAAAATTAATTTGGTTGGATCTTCTAACATTTCTTTTACTGTTTTCAAGAATCCTACAGAATCCTTACCATCAATAACCCTATGATCGTAACTTAAAGCTACATACATAATTGGACGAATTACAACTTCACCATTTACCGCTACCGGGCGCTCAACAATATTGTGCATTCCAAGAATGGCACTTTGCGGAGGATTGATAATTGGCGTGCTCAACATAGAGCCAAATACCCCACCATTAGTAATGGTAAATGTGCCGCCAGTCATTTCATCAACCGTTAGTTTACCGTCACGCGCTTTTAATGCTAAACGCTTCACTTCTGCCTCAATTTCGGCTAAGCTCATTGTTTCTGCATTTCTAATTACAGGAACCATCAACCCTTTTGGAGCCGAAACTGCAATAGCAATATCTGCGTAGTCGTAAGAAATCATATCATCACCGTCAATCATAGAATTAACTAGTGGATACAATCTTAAGGCTTCTGCACAAGCTTTGGTGAAGAATGACATAAACCCAAGGTTTACTCCGTGATGTTCGCCAAATGCTTTCTTGTATTTTTTACGTAAATCCATAATTGGCTTCATATCTACTTCGTTAAAAGTAGTAAGCATAGCCGTGTCATTTTTCACAGAAACCAATCGTTTAGATAGTTTTCTACGAAGCATGCTCATTTTTTTACGCTCCTCATTTCTTTCTCCAGTTGGCGAGAAAATAGTGGAGGAATCAACCCCTCCAGTTAGGTACATATCTACATCGCCACGAACAATTTTGCCGTTACTTCCCGAAGGATTTACCTTACCTGGATTCACTGCATTTTGTTTCATTACTTCCTTAGCTAGAGGCGTTGCTTTCACATCGCTAGCTACCGGAGCAGGCTGTGTTTTTGTTGCAGGTGCAGCGGCCGGAGCAGCTTGTTCTGCTGCAGGAGCCGCGTCTGTAGCTGACACAAAGTCGGCTGGTTTCTCCGCATCGGTATCAATAGTACAAACTACTTGACCAACTTGAACAGCGTCACCATCTTCGGCAATAAGCGTAATTACCCCTGAAGCTTCAGCTGGTAATTCTAATGTTGCTTTATCTGAATCAATTTCGGCAATAATCTGGTCCGTTTCTACGTAATCTCCTGACTCCACCAACCATTGGGCGATTTCTACTTCAGTGATTGATTCTCCCGGACTTGGGATTTTCATTTCCAAACTCATATCTTATTCGAATACTTGGTCTATAATTCTTTTTTGTCTTTCGGCAGCTACTTGCGATGATCCAGAAGCAGGGCTTCCACTTGGTCTACGCGCAATCACTCTTGGCTGATGCTTGTACATTTTTCTTAAGAAGTAACTCCATGCACCCATGTTTTCTGGCTCTTCTTGTGCCCAAACAATTTCTGCTCCTTTGTACTTTTCAATTATGCTTTCTAGCTTATCGAAGTTTAATGGGTACAACTGTTCAATACGAACCAGTGCCACCTCATCATTCTCTAACTCTTGCCTTTTCTGTAAAAGTTCGTAATACAATTTACCATTTAAGAACACCACACGTTTTACTTTATTAGCAGCTATAGTGTCATCAATAATATCTTGGAACCCTCCTGTTGCAAACTCTTCTTTAGTGGATACACACAAAGGATGTCTTAATAAAGATTTTGGAGTAAACACTACTAAAGGTTTACGGAATTCGCGAACTATTTGTCTTCTTAATAAATGGAAGTAATTAGCTGGAGTGGTAACGTTTGCTACTGCAAAGTTACCTTCGGCAGTTAACTGTAAGAAACGTTCCATACGTGCACTTGAATGTTCTGCTCCTTGCCCTTCATAACCGTGTGGCAACAAAATAACTAAACCATTCATGGTTTTCCATTTATCCTCAGCAGCAGAAAGGAATTGATCAAAAATAATCTGAGCTCCATTGGCAAAATCACCAAATTGCGCCTCCCATATTGTTAAACTATTTGGAGAAGCCATTGCATAGCCGTAATCAAATCCAAGTACCGCATATTCACTTAAAAACGAATTGTAAACGGTAAACTCCCCTTGCTTTTCTTGAATATTGTTTAGGGGAATGAATTTGTTTTCAGAGTCTTCTTCTGTCACCACAGAATGACGGTGTGAGAATGTACCACGCTCTACATCTTGACCAGATAAACGAACATTATGATTGTTTACAAGTAACGAAGCGTAAGCCAACAGCTCACCCATTGCCCAATCTAGGTTATTCTCTTCCAACATTAATAAACGTGATTGGAATAACTTCTGGATCTTTCTAAAAATCTTTTTATCTGAAGGCAATGTAGAAATTTTGGTGGCCAACCTTTCTAATTCTTTAATTGAAATAGTAGTATCTACCTCTTGCAGAAGAGCCGCTTGAGAAGCAGCAGGAAAGCTTTGCCAATAATCGTGCATAAAATCCACTATTTGGGCATGCTCTGCATTTTTAGCTTTTTCAAAACCAGCATTTAGGTATTCCTCAGAACCTGCTTTTAATGCTTTAATTTTTTCTTTGGTAATAACCCCTTCCGCTAAAAGTTTTTTGGCGTAAATATCTTTTGGGTTTAAATGCTTCGCAATTGCCTTGTAAAGCAAAGGTTGTGTAAAGCGAGGCTCATCTCCTTCGTTATGCCCGTATTTACGATAACCTAATAAATCAATAAACACATCTTTTTTATAGCGTTGGCGGAATTCCATGGCAATTTCCATTACATGAACTACTGCTTCTACATCATCACCATTTACGTGAAAAACCGGAGATAAAGTTACCTTACCAATATCCGTACTATAAGTACTTGAACGCCCATCAATATAATTGGTAGTGAAACCAATTTGGTTATTTACTACAATATGAATAGTACCGCCCGTTTTGTATCCGTTTAGCTGTGCCATTTGCACCACTTCGTATACCACACCTTGTCCAGACACTGATGCATCGCCATGAATAATCACGGGAAGCGCTTCTTGCGCAGACTCTAATTTATTATCAATCTTAGCGCGTGTAATTCCTTGTACCACTGGACCTACCGCTTCTAAGTGAGAAGGGTTGGGTGCCAAAGTAAGATGCATATTATTACCTTCATTAGTGGTAATGGAGTGGGTTGATCCTAAATGATATTTAACGTCTCCATCAAAATCATCCGACTCATAACCGTATCCTTTTCCTTCAAATTCGGTAAAAATGCTTTCGGCTGGTTTCTTAAAAATATTAGCTAGCATGTTTAAACGACCACGATGAGCCATTCCAATCACCATTTCCTTCACCCCAAGTTCAGAACCTTTTTCCACCAAGGCATATATGGCAGGAATCAAAGATTCTCCTCCCTCTAAAGAAAAACGTTTTTGACCAACGAACTTTTTATGAACAAAGGCTTCAAATTCTACAGCTGCATTCAGCTTTGAAAACATTCGAAGTTTTTGCTCGGCATTATAAGAAGGTTGATTTCTATTTTTTTCGATACGATTAATGATCCAATCTAATTGTTCTGGTTTACGATTATACACGTACTCAACCCCAATAGATTTGCAGTAAGTATCTTCTAAAAAGGAAACAATTTCTTTTAATTTAACAGCTCCTAAACCCAATTTATTCCCTGCATGAAACACGGTTTCCATGTCTTGAGGAGTAAACCCATAATATTCAGCCGAAATTGTATCTGTATATGGCCTTCGAGCTCTAACTGGGTTAGTTTTTGTAAATAAGTGTCCGCGAGTTCTATAACCTTCAATTAATTGAAAAACCTTAAACTCTTTTTCCACACTTTGTGCGCTTGCCCCACCATCATATTGTTCAAGAGCAAATTCGAAGCCCTGAAAAAATTCTTTCCAAGTAGCATCTACACTGTCGGGATTGGCCTGGAACTGTTCGTATACTGCGTTTACAGCGTTTACGTCACCATTCCCAACGTAAGAAAATTTATCCATTGTACTAGTACATTGATTTTCCACAAAACTAATGTCATTTAAGGGCTTACAAAAAAGAAATTTAAATTTATTTCGAATTAATTCTGTGTTAAATTTTAGTTATCTAATTTTAAAATTCTATAAATTGACTTTACACTCACCACTCTAGTTATCAGAGCCAAAAACACACCTAAACCAGTAAGTATTAAAAAACCAATTTTATGATCAATTTCAAGAGGTAAAAGTTGGCTACCAATTACAAATAAGCTCAAGCTAAAAAAGGTTAAGCTCAACAACAGCTGCCATCTTGGTTTAGTTTTAAATTGATAACCAATATAACCAAGTTGCAAACCTACCACTACCACCTGTGTTACCAAAGTGGCTATTGCCGCTCCTTGAATTCCCATTAAAGGAATTAATTCATAATTCAATCCTACATTAATAATTAATCCAATGAGCGAAATCCAATTTAAGGTTTTCATGTCTCCATTAGCAGTTAACAATGTTCCAAAAACGTAAGTAGATGCCAGCGGTATAAAGGTGAACATTAAAATGGATTGTACTTGCGCAGATTTCTCAAATTCTACAGAATAAAAAATGCGCATAATATCAATACTATAGAAATATATGCTGATTGCGGCAATTATAGCCGGAGTTACCAATAATCGAAAAGACAACGACATTAAATCAATCACGCTTTCCTTTTTAGCAATCATTTTAGAAAACATAGGAAGAAGTAAAGTAGCGAATAGTAACGCAAACATACTTGCCATTTCTGGCAAACGATAACCTTGGGCATAAACTCCTGCTTCTTTAACTCCATTGGGTAGTAATCCTTCTATCATAATCACATCTATTCGATAGTAGATCGTCATAATTAAGGTTAGCAACGCAAAAGGCATACTCTTTTTCACTAGGGATGGCAAAATATTTAACTTCGGTTTTTCTAGTTTGATTTTAACTTCAAAAAGTAGAATTATTAATGCTACAATGATGGTTGCCCCATATGATGCACCTTGTGCATAAGCAAACCACTCTATTTGAAATGGAATATTGGTTACATTACCCCACAGTAAAATACCACATATAAAAATCATCAATAACCTATCCAGTACAGAAATAATACTATCTACCTTAAAAAACTGTAAACCTGCTAAGTTTGCCCTTAAAAACAATACTATAGAAAGCAATACTTGATTCCCTCCTACTATCAACAGTAAATGCAAATACTCTGGAGGGTACTCCATTATAAATTTACCCACTGTCATTACCAAACTAATAAACAACAAGCCAAACCCCAATTTCACTATAGATAAAGAAGACAATAATTGACCGGCAGCACTAGGGTTTTGAGAAATATTTCTGTTTTGAAAATTATTAATTCCAAAATCCAAAAAAATGTGAAATAAATAAGAGAAATTAAGCATTGTAAAGTAAATACCATACTGCTCAGGGCCAACCGAATTTTGAACTCCCACCCCAATTCCAAGCACCCAAAATGGCTTAATCAATAGATTAAGGAAAAGAAGAAAACCTAAGTTGGTAATAAATTTTTTCTGCACTTGAGTTGTTTCAACGTCAAATGTAAGTTGCTATTGTTGAATAGGGATGGATTAGTTTAGAAAGAAACTCAAAATTTGTACATTCGCCCACTGAAATAGCAAAGAAGGGAAATTGAAAATAGCTGTAAATACAAGATTATTATTACCAGGAAAACTGGAAGGTATTGGATGGTTTACCTACGAGACTTTAAAACGCATTACCCAATCGCATCCGGAACATGAGTTTTTGTTTCTTTTTGACAGAGACCACAGCGATGAGTTTATTTTTGGTGATAACGTTACACCCATTAAAGTTCCTTTGCAGGCACGTCATCCCATTTTGTATTACATCTGGTTTGAGTGGCTGGTTCCCCCAATTTTAAGAAAAAATAAAGTAGATTTATTTTTGTCGCCAGACGGATACTTGAGTTTGAACTCAGAAAAACCTCAACTAGCTGTTATTCACGATATTAATTTTGAATATTATCCGCGTCACCTACCTTGGTTTGCTAGGAAATACTACCGATACTTTTTCCCGAAATTTGCAGAAAAAGCCCGAAGAATATCCACGGTTTCTCAATTTAGCAAGGAAGACATCATACGTCATTACGAAATTGAACCCGAAAAAATAGACGTAGTATTTAACGGAGTAAGTGAGGTATACAAGCCTTTAGGAGAGGATGAGAAAATTACTACACGAAAATTTCATACAAACGGAAAAGAATATTTCATTTTTATTGGCTCCATTCAGCCACGAAAAAATTTAGCGCAACTTTTTAAGGCTTACGATTCATTTAAAAAGGCCAATAAAACGGACATAAAACTATTGATTGTTGGTGAAAAAAGATGGTGGACTAAACCCATTCAAAAGGCTTTTGACGCCATGGACTATCAGGACGATGTAATTTTTTCTGGGCGCATGGAACAGGAGGAATTAAGCCGTGCTTTAGCTTCATCATTAGCTTTGGTTTACGTTTCCTTTTTTGAAGGATTTGGAATACCAATTATTGAAGCCATGAACTGTGATGTACCAGTTATTACGTCTAACGTCACTTCTATGCCTGAAGTTGCTGGTAAAGCGGGTGTTTATGTAAGTCCGTTTGATTACCAATCCATTCAAGAAGGAATGGAGAAAATTGCATTCAACAAAGAATTAGTGGCTGAATTAGTGGAAGCTGGAAAAATTCAGCGTCAAAACTTTAGCTGGGATCAAACGGCTGAAAAGCTGTGGGATTCTATTGAAAAATGCATGGATGAGTCTTAGTTTATTCCATCAAAAAGGTATTTTAGAAGCAGGTTGTGATGAAGCAGGTAGAGGGTGTTTATCTGGACCTGTTGTAGCGGCCGCAGTAATTTTACCGGAAGACTTTAAAAACGACATCCTCAATGATTCCAAAAAGCTTACCGAAAGGAAGAGATATGAATTAAGACCCACCATTGAAAAAGAAGCGTTGGCATGGGGAGTTGGAATAGTATCTCATTCAAAAATAGATGAGATCAATATTTTAAACGCATCGTTTTTAGCCATGACTCGTGCGGTACAAAAACTAAAGGTTCAACCTGAACATTTACTTATTGATGGCAACCGATTCAAATCAGAATTAGACATTCCTTTTACCTGTATGGTAAAAGGTGATGCCCGGTTTATGAGTATTGCCGCAGCCTCCATTCTAGCTAAAACTTATCGTGATGACATCATGATAGAGTTAGATAAAGAGTTTCCTCAGTACGGGTGGGCAAAAAGCAAAGGGTATCCTACTAAAGCACATAGAGAAGCAATTGCCAAACACGGGGCAACTCCATACCATAGACAATCATTTACACTTTTACCCAAATGATGAGATTAGTTTTTGCCGTTCTTATGGCTAATTTTATTTTGGCGGGTTGTTCAGAAACTGCTAAGAAAAAAAATCAACCAATCATTTCAAAAGTAAAGCAACCAGTTACCTCACCTGCCCAAGAAGAAGTAACAGATCCAGTTACTTCTAAAAAGAAAACCTACCCTAGAATTACCAACCAAAATGTAGTTTCGTTTTTAACCGAATACGGAAAAGAGAACAAGGAAACCATTATCCGATTGTCTTGTGAATATGGTGATATAGATATTAAGTTATACACCAACACCCCCCTGCATCGAGCCAATATGATTTACTTAACTAAACAGGGGTATTTTGATTTAACTCAATTTTACCGAGTTTCTAAAAACTTTGTAGATCAAGCTGGAAATTCGGATGAATGGGATTGTCAAGAAAAAAGAGCACAGATTGGCGGATATACTATTCCTTCGGAGTTTAATAAAAACAACATTCACAAGTATGGGGCGGTAGCCATGGCTAGGCGATACGACAAAAATCCCAAAAAAAGATCATCTCCATTTGAATTCTATATTTCATTAGGACGAACCTACAACAAAGCGGAAGTACGAGCTACTGAAAAAGAATTTGGGCGAGAATACAATGACGCTCAAAAAGATATTTACATTACCAAAGGTGGAAATCCATTTTTAGACACAAAACATACCGTAATTGGAGAAGTAATTAAAGGTATGGATGTAGCCAAAGAATTAAATAAGGTAAAAGTAGATAAACGTGAATGGCCGTTAAACGAAATTGCCATCACCATGAAAGTTATCCGTTAGCTTAAATCAAACGGAATTAATTTCATTACAAAAACCACCTTAGGCTCATCTCCTGAAGCCTTTTCAATTTCATCCTGAACAATTTTCATTGCCGTTCTGTACTCCCCAAATACCTGAGTGCTCATGTTGTTTTCTTGAGTAGTGATTTCAGAATAGGCGTTCAAACCATCAATAAATGCCTGAATAGAGGGCTTGTAATCAGGATTTAAAGGATACATACTAATATCAATAGATACATTCATAGCTTACGAATTACAGTTACAGGTAACCGGAAATAATTTAATACAATCAGATGGAAGCCAGCCCTTCACCTTTCTAGCCGTATCTTCTTCCATAAACGAATGACGGCAGTTAAAGTACTCCAGTTTTTTACATTTTTTTATTTCTACCGGTAAATCTGAAATATTGGTATAATCTACATCCAAATACTTCAGATGAATCAATTTCCCAATTGAACTAGGCAGGTTCCTAAAACTATTTTTAGATAAATTCAAAGTTTCTAGACTCATACAATCACCCAAGAATTCAGGTAACGAATCAATTTTATTTTGACGAATATTCAGCTCTCGTAATTTTTTCAAATTGGTTATCTCGGTCGGAATTTCTTTTATTTTATTCCCTCGTAGATCAAGTATTTCCAAATTTTTAAAAGCACTAATGTCTTTCGGGAATTGGGTCAATTTTTTACGTTTTAATATTAACTCTTTAACGGCCAACGGAGATTTAATCGCTAACTTTAAATCCGTAAAAACGCTATCTGTTTGCGCATGTGAAAACAAGTAAAATAACGAGAACCCAAGAAATAAAACTACCCTTATCATTTACTCAAAAATAACAAGGAATTTTCTTTATCTGTGGCTAATTGTATTTTCAATTCCTCGATAGAATTAAATTTCTCTTCACTTCGTAGCCGGTGTTTAAATCGTATTTGAATATTCTCCCCGTAAATATCTGAATTAAAATCAAAAATATTCACCTCAATACTTTTGTCTTCTGTTTGATTTACGGTAGGCTTAGACCCAATATTTAACATCCCACCATAAAGCTCTCCTCTTACAATTACCTCCACAACATACACCCCATTTGCCGGAATTAATTTGAAAGAATTCACTACTTCTAAATTTGCCGTTGGAAAACCTAAAGAATGTCCTAACTGGTTTCCTTTAATCACCTCACCCGAAAGGGTAAAATCGTAACCCAGAAACTGATTAGCGGTATCAAAATCGCCTTCGCTTAAGGCTTTCCTAATTTTAGTGCTGCTAATATTAATATCTTCAAAAGTTTGGGCTTCTATTTGTTCTATTTCAAAACCATAAGTAACCGCGTATTCCTCTAAATCTCGTACAGAACCTTCTCTATTTCTACCAAATTGGTGATCATAACCAATAACCAGCAATTTTGCATCTAATTGTTTCACCAATATATCCCGAACAAATTCAAACGAAGTAGTTCTTGAAAACTCTTTAGTAAAAGGAATAATTACAAAATGATCAATTCCAGCCTTTTCTAATCGGTCTATCTTTTCTTCAATGGTATGAAGTAATTTAATTTCCAAATGAGGGTGAATAACTGATCTAGGATGCGGATCAAAAGAAACTACAACCGTTTCTCCTTTATTCTCTTTAGCTAAAACCTTAATTCGGTTTAGCAGCTCCATATGTCCTTCATGAACTCCATCAAATGTACCTGTGGTTACTACTGGAAAACTTGGAGGAATAAAATTGTCTACACCGTGGTATACTTTCAACGTATAAATTTTTGAAATGCAAATCTAATCATCCGCATCAATATTTATTAGCAAATTGATAATTCATTAAAACATAATACATTCAAACAATCGCTGACAATTCTATGATTAAAAAACCTTCTTAAACCCTATAAAACATGACAAAAATCACTACAAATAGGTAGGCGTTATGACTTTAACATGACAACCAACATTAAGTTCCTGCCGCATCTTTGCCCCGCATAAAATCATTATTTTAAAAACATAAAGATGAAAAAAATACTACCTTTTATTTTATCAGTAATAGTACCAGTTTTAGGTTTTTCACAAGCAGATTCTATTTCATATGGTCCGGGTTACACAGAACAAGTTTATTACAGCTTTGCCAATGGCGAAGTTCATTCTTCTGATAACACTTCTTGGGATTTAGCATTCGGAACCGGTGGGTTTGACACAGATATCCGTATCAATGATGGCTTTGGAGCTGAATTATATTTATATCCGCATGGTGATACTGCCGCATGGAATACCGTTGACACCACCGGAATGCAAAACTGGACTCCTCGGTACAACAGTGATACTTCTTGGCAAGTTACGGCTTTTGCAGGGCCAAATATTTCTCACCCAGATTACGGATGGGGTATTTACAACTCTACTTCTCACAACGTGGAAGGAGACAGTATTTACATCATTAAGTTAACAGATGGATCTTACAAAAAATTAAAAATGGATGTGATGGCCGTTACCGGAATGTTCACTTTTAGCTATGCAGATGTAGATGGATCTAACGAAATTCAAGGATCATTTAACAAAAACATGTACAGCACAAAAAAGCATGTGTATTATGCTTTAACTAACGACTCTGTAATGGACTTAGAGCCCATTGAAGATTCTTGGGATATTGTATTTACTAAATACCAACAAGCACAACCTCAAGGTGGTTATTATAAAGTAACTGGCGTTTTAGCAGCTGGCGGAAGAACTTTGGCTGAAGCTAGAGGAGTTGACTTAACTACTGTTGGTTGGTACGGACAAGATTATACTACTAACATTGGTACAATTGGTTCAGATTGGAAAAGCTTTAACATGGGCACATTTGCTTACGATATTGTAGATAGCTTAACTTACTTTTTGACCGATACTAATGAGATTGTATGGCAACTAACTTTTACCGGATTTGAAGGTTCCTCAACCGGAAAAACTACTTTCAACAAAGCGCAAGTGGGCGTATTAAGTGTAGAAAAAAGTCCGTTAGCTTTAAACAGTGTTTCTGTTTATCCTAACCCAGCTATCAACACAGCAACTGTGGCTATTGAAAGTGAGGTAAATCAAGACAATTTAAACGTTACTGTTTATTCACTTACTGGATCTGTAGTTTACGCTCAAATAGTAAATGTGGTAAACAAAACTACTGTAAACATCCCTGTTTCTAACTGGAATAAAGGCATGTATTTGGTTAGAATTGGAAACGATGCTAATGCAGTTGTAAAACAACTTATTGTACAATAATTAATTTAGCACCTTCAGTTTACTGGAGGTGCTTTTTTTATTCGATTTGAGCACACAAAAGCATATTTTTTACATAGTCACTCTCTTTATTGGAGTGATTTTTTGGTTTCAAGGAGCAATCGCACAAGACACCAAAATCATTGTAATTGATCAAGAATTTGGTCAGCCTTTACCCTATGCACATGTGCATTTTAATAGTACCACTACCCATAAAAAAGAAATCATTTTAACCAATGCTAAAGGAGAAGCATCCTTACCGAAAACGCCTGGATTTGAAAGTAGAATAGCCATTCATATTACCTATCTGGGGTTTACCACCATTAACGACACTGTTAAACTTGGATCAACTACCAAGGTTAAAATGAAAGAAAGCATTGAATCTTTAGATCAAGTGGTGGTAACAGCTCAATTTTCAGAATCCACTCCAGAAAAAGCACTCCATAAAATCACCCTAATCTCAAGAGACAAAATTGAAGCATTAAATGCAGTTTCTTTAGACCAAGTTTTAGCCAGAGAACTAAATATGAATATTTCTCAAGACGGAATTACTGGAAGTAGTATCAGTATTCAAGGGCTTTCGGGAGAAAACGTAAAAATACTTATTGATGGTGTCCCCATGGTAGGTAGACTCAACGGAAGCATTGACTTAAGTCAAATTAATTTAAATGATGTAGAAAGAATTGAAGTGGTTGAAGGCCCTCTTTCTGTTTCGTATGGTAGTAACGCCCTAGCAGGAACCATAAACCTCATCACCAAAAAAGGAAGTAAAAAACCAATTACCGTGTCTGGTAAATATTATGGTGAAAATATTGGTACCCATAATGTAGATGCCCGGCTTGGATTTTCGAAAGGTAAAAATTATGGTGGACTTACATTTACTCGAAATTTCTTTGACGGCTGGAATATTGGCGATCCAGTTTGGGGAAATCCTGAGCCCATTGCAGATTCTTCTAGAGTAAAACTTTGGAAACCTAGAACTCAGTTATTAGCCGGCTTAAAATATGGACGCAAATTAAAAAAAGGAACCATCCTTTTCAATATTCAAGGGTTTGACGAAACCATCATAAACAGGGGATATCCTAGAGGTCAATATGATGAAATTGCCTTTGATGACGAATACCTTACCAAAAGACTAGATAACAGCATTACACTCGACCTTAAACTAGACACTATTAATAGATTGCAAGTAATTGCAGCATACAACATGTATCAAAGAGAACGACTTTCTTATGTAACCGACTTAACTGGAGTTTCGTCTATTCCCAACGAATTACCGGGGGTGAGTGATACTAATTTTACCGATTTAAAAATGTTGAGAACAACCTTTACCCGCCTACCTAAAGGTAAAAGCTACCGATACCAACTAGGTATTGATTTCAATAATGAGACGGTTAAAGGGAAAAGAATTCTAGATGAAAAACAAAGCATTGGCGATTATGCCGTATTTTTAAGTTTAGAGTGGCAACCCTCTTTTAAATGGACTATAAAGCCCGGTTTAAGAACCAGTTATAACACTTCTTATTCTTCGCCTGTTGTGCCTTCTTTATATGCAAAATATCAAATAAAGCCCAGCATGTCGTTAAGAGGTTCTATTGCTCGAGGTTTTAGAGCCCCTTCGGTTAAAGAATTATATATGGATTTTGTAGATATCAACCATGACATTCATGGAAATCCAGATTTAGTAGCCGAATCAGCCATTCATGCATCTTTAAACTATACCTATACTTATCTTAAAAAAGCAAAAACTTTAAAATTTAAATTCGGTTTATTTTACAACTATATAGAAAACAAAATTACATTGGCACAATCTGGGAATACCCAATATGAGTACGCTAACATTGATGAAGCATTATCTTTGGGGTTTAACACAGATGCTCAATACACTTTTGGACATTTTAAAACTAGCTTAGGTTTTTCATATACCGGAACCGAAAACACTATTAGAGAGTCCGACCCTATTTCAATTTTCTTTTCTCCTCAAGTTACCTCATCCGTTTCTTACGCTTGGAGAAAGCAAAAAACCGATTTCTCTGTATTCTACAAGTTCTCTGGAGAGCAACCTAACTTCATAGTGGGTGAAGATGGCGAAATTCAACAAAGTGTTATAGGCAGCTATAGCCTACTTGACTTTACTGCAAGTAAAAAAATCTGGAAAGACCGTTTAATACTAGGCGCTGGGGTGAAAAATATTCTAGACGTAACCAATGTAAATTCTGGTAGTAGCAGTGGTTCGCATGGAACCACAGATGGCACCCGTCCTATAGCTCCTGGTAGAGTTTATTTTGTTAAACTTGGCTTCCAATTCTAACTAGTTATTGTGAGCCACACCGAAACAAATAAACGAAGAGCAACCTCCTTATCTCCAGGAGAAAACAGCGTAATTTTAGAATTCGCCAGTGAATTAATGTCCGCTAAGTTTTTAGAGATTGGTATGCGTCCAAAATCATCTATTCAACTTATTAGAAAAGGCCCCGGAGGTAAAACGCTGTATTTTCTGGTTAATGGTCATGCTTTTGCACTTCGCCAAGAAGAGGCTTCTCATATTGTTTTAAAATATTAAGATGGGAACCAAAGAAGAGTATTTAAAAATTGCCTTAATTGGTAATCCAAACGCAGGGAAAACTTCTGTTTTTAATAGGCTAACGGGGTTAAACCAAACAGTGGGTAACTTCCCTGGAGTAACAGTTGATAAGAAATCAGGCACCTATTCTCTTCCAAACAATCAGAAAGCAGTAATTACTGATTTACCTGGAACGTATAGTCTTTACCCCAATTCATCGGATGAGCGTATTGTGTTAGATACTTTGCTAGATGAAAAAGGTAATTCATACCCAGATTTGGTTCTCTATGTAGCAGATGCCAACAACTTAGAAAGACACTTAGTTCTTCTTACCCAAATCATGGATTTTGGAGTTCCAATTATTCTGCTTCTAAACATGATTGACGTTGCTAACAGCGAAGGAAAATCTTGTAATACTAGTCAGCTTTCTAGTAAATTAGGCATTCCTGTTGTTCCCGTAAATGGAAGAACTGGTGAAGGAACTAAAGATATTGGTCCGGTTATTTTACAAATGGAAGGGGTGAATTGTGAGCCGTTTTTAAACGTAGAGCCATTTGCTTTTGAGATTGAAAAAGAGGTAAAAGATCTTTTTGGATTTGAAAACAACTACCGGGCTTTACTTACCGCTCATAACTACAAAAATTTAAATTTCATTTCCGTTGACGACAAAAACGCGTTAGACCAAATTGTAGCAAAATATCCGTTTAATAGTGTTGGTTTGCAATTCGATGAAATTATGGCGCGCTATGATAGACTACATCCAATTATGGAGTCTATGATAGAACACACTGGAGATAATGCAGAGACTAAAACCGCCAAAGCCGACAAGATTCTGACTCACCCATTTTGGGGAAGCCTTATTTTCCTTTCTACGTTGTTTGTTATTTTTCAGGCCATTTTTGCTTGGGCTAGTTTTCCTATGGATTTAATTGACTCAGGAATGTCGTGGGTTATTGACAGCACTAAATCGGCTCTGCCTCAAGGATTATTATCTGATTTTATTACCGATGGAATTCTTGCAGGTATTGGTGGAATAATAATTTTCATCCCGCAAATTACTATCCTATTTATTCTTGTTTCCTTACTGGAGGAAGTAGGCTATATGGCGCGTGCGGTTTTCCTATCCGATAACCTCATGCGGAAGTTTGGCTTAAACGGACGAAGCATTGTGTCATTAATTTCTGGAGCTGCCTGTGCGGTTCCGGCTATTATGGCTACTCGTACCATTAGTAATTGGAAAGAACGTTTAATTACCATTTTCGTAACTCCTTTCATTAGCTGTTCTGCTCGAATTCCCGTTTTTGCGGTATTAGTGGCTTTTGCAGTACCTAACGAAACAGTTGGCGGACTATTTAACCTTCAAGGCTTGGTCATGATGGGACTTTATTCTTTAGGAGTTATTGCCGCATTAGGTTCTGCTTGGGTAATGAAATTGATTCTTAAATCTAAAGACCACTCCTTCCTAATGATGGAATTACCTACCTATAAAATGCCATATTGGAAAAACATTGGTATTACTGTTTTTCAAAAAGTAGGCGTTTTTATAACCAACGCGGGAAAAATTATTTTAATTATTTCTATGATACTCTGGATTCTGGCTTCTTTTGGGCCCGGTAATTCATTAAACGTAATTGAAGAAACAACAAGAACAGAAAACGCTTCCTTGCCAAGTGGAGAGTTAGATAATTTAGTAGCTTCTAAAAAAATAGAAGGCTCATACGCAGGTATTTTAGGTAAAGAAATTGAGCCTATAATTAGACCCCTTGGTTTTGACTGGAAAATTGGAATTGCATTAATTACCTCTTTTGCAGCTAGAGAAGTTTTCATTAGCACCATGGCCACCATATACAGTGTGGGTAGCGATGGGGATGCCGAGTCGGTAATGGAAAAAATGCGCTTAGAAAAAAACCCAAATACAGGGCTTCCCGTATATACTTCTGCCACGGCTTTTTCCTTACTCATATTTTATGTTTTAGCCATGCAGTGCATGAGTACATTAGCCATTGTAAAGCGAGAAACTAATAGTTGGAGTATTCCAATGGCACAATTGATTTACATGACAGGGCTAGCCTATTTATTAAGTTATATTACTTATCAACTATTAAGCTAAGGGTATGAAAAATCTATTCACTTTAATTGCAATAAGTATACTCACACTTTCATCATGCATGAAAGAAGAAATACCCATTGAACCTCACCCTCCTGGTGAGTTAGAATCAAAACAAGTAGCGCTTGGGATTTATTATTCTGACCAAGTTTGGTACAACATCGAAAACGGAATGGAAGTGGCTAGAAACCACAAAACTGCTTGGGATTTAGCATTTGAAAACAACAGTCCAGGATGGCGTGTAACCATCAACTCTGCAAACATTCCGTATATCGCGAAAACCAACGAAACAGACATCACACTTGTGAAAGACACCACTGGAGCCACTTGGTATTGGGATGAGTTTTCTGGAAATCTAGATAGCACCGCTATTGGCGACTGGATGGCCCACCCACAAATTTATATACTAGACCGTGGAAAGGATGAGTTTGGAAAGCCTTTAGGAGTTTCAAAACTTTTTATTGATAGTACCACCGCAACCCATTTTTACTTTAGATATGCAGAACTAAGTTCCGACATTTGGAGTTCTGGAGTCATTACCAAAGACCAGGATTATTTCTTTAGTTACTTTAGCTTAAAGGGTACAGGAAACCAAGTGCAAATTGCTCCTCCCACAAAAGATTGGGATGTGCTTTTTACACAATACACCTTTGTATTTTATGACATGACTCCTATTGTTCCTTACCTAGTAACTGGAGTTTTATTGAACCCCAACGACCCTTATAGCCTTAAGGTTTTTGATAAAGATTTTGATAGTATTACTAGAAAAGATATTCTAAATCCAAAAGCAAACGAACGTATTGACAATATTGGATACGATTTTAAGTGGTATGACTTTGACCTTGGTTACTACATTACAGATGCAAACAGAAACTACATTTTCAGGAACCAAAAAGGAATGATGTTTAAAATTCATTTCTTAGATTGGTATAATGAATCTGGCGAAAAGGGTTCTCCTTCCTTTGAGTATTCAGAGTTATAGTCTAATAGCTAAAATCATTTCTGTACTTTTACCCTAAAACGTAAATGATGCAAGCCAAAACTCCTAAACAATCTGACACTACCATTACCGAATTAATGATTCCTGCTTACGCCAATTTTGGAGGCAAAATTCACGGAGGTATTCTACTAGGCCTTATGGATAAAGTGGCCTATGCGTGCAGCACCAAACATGCTGGAAACTACTGTGTAACGGTTTCGGTAGACGGTGTGGATTTTATTGAACCCGTTGAAGTGGGCGATTTAGTATGCATGATGGCTCGGGTAAACTACGTGGGCAGAACCTCTCTTGTGGTAGGTATAAAAGTGACTACCGAAAACGTAAAAACGCAAACCATGAAACACACCAACACGTGTTATTTTACCATGGTAGCCAAGGGAGATGATGGCAAACCTACCGAAGTGCCTCGGTTAATTTTGGAAGATTATAAAGATGTAGTTAGGTTTGGAGAAGCAATGTTTCGGAAGGATTTAAAGAAATACCGCACCGAACAGATGAACCGCAATAAAAAGGAAATATCAAAAGAAGATTTGGTTAAGCTCTTAGAGAATGAGCGTTGTGATTTAAATATTTAAAAGAAAGCACGTACTTGTACACTTCCGGTATGAATAACAGGACTGTCTTCACTTACCCTACCGTTATAACGCAAGTTTAATTGCAAATACTTAGCGATGGTACGCTGATAAGAAACTTCCCATAATGCATTACTACCCGGTTGCAAACCGTCTAATAATTGGTAAGCTACAGGAGAATTAATATCGCCAACAAATTCATTAACTAAATAACTACCAGAAATAGTTAAGCTTCCTTTACCCACTTTTCTTACATTTAGCTCCGAACCAAATTGCTTACTCAGATTGGTTTCATCACCAAACTCGGCCCTGTTTCGTTTGTCTTTTTGCTCAAAAAACAATTTAATTTTTACCCCAGACCCTTGCAAATAGGTTAATATTGGTTTTATGGAGGAATACGTTATGAAATAATTTCTTTGGCTTGAAAATTCTGATCCGGAAACCTTTTCGCCTACTTTACCTTCAATATTAATTTGATAAACACGACTCATATTATACCTGAAATTTAGCTGATTAGAAGCGTCTGACGCTCCTAACAGCCCATTGGTTTGCAATATTTTGGAATTTACTTCTTGATACGTGTAATCCATAGACCACAATCTACTTGACCTATTCAAATAAATGGTATTTCTTAGCGAGGAGTTTAATACACGTACATTGCTATCGGCTACCGTATTACTCAACGGATTAATCCAATGCTCCAAGGTATTGTCATCTGTTTTTCTATCAATTCGGTACGCAAATTGATCTGAGAAATGACTTAAAACTTTGCGAATACCTTTTTTGTTTTTCCATACTATTGCTGGAGTAAGAAATATGGATTGATTGAATTGCGTTCTATAAATTTTCTCGAAATTATTAGTTTGCGTGACCACCCGTATGAAATTTGCTTGATCCTGAAAAATCGCTATCTGAAACTCATCTTGTTCTACTACTCCATTCCCATTAAAATCAACCCAAGTATACACCCCCGTTCCTGATGGTACTTCCACATAAATATAGGCCTGTTCTTCTGTTAAACCCGAACCCACCTCATAAAACGATGATAGGTTAACTACTCCTTTTAGCAACCGCAAGCTATAATCAATTCTATTGGTTAAATTTTGTTCTGGATCGCCTGTGTACAAATCGTTATTTACCACTTCAAGTACTCTGTATTGCGATGTAAACTGAAATGTAGCCTTTGGGTTAGCCAGCAACTTTATTTGTCCGTTAATACTTTGTACTTGCGTAGATCTAGCTAATGTGTTTTCGCTCACGGCATCGTTAAACCTATTCATATACCCTAATCTAAATTTGTTTTTGGTACTATCTCCGTTGGTAATAAATGCTTCCCATTCAAAAAACTTATAGCTGGTTGCGTTCAAAGAATCGGTTGTTGGTTCTTTTCTAAGGTTATGTTCAAAATCATCCCTAAACCCCAGATTGATGTTTTTGTATTTTTTTTGAAGCAATAACTTATGTCTATTAAATGTGGAACTTCCAACAGATCCATTAGAGCTTAAGTAACTTCCATTCAATTTTGCAGTGTATTTTTTATTATCCAAATCACTTACCAATTGATGGCGCATACCTTGGTAAGACTCCCCCGAAACAAACGATTTAAATTGATAAGCCAATTTACCTAATCCTTTTTTTGCTAACCCCAACTCCACAGATGGAACATGTTGCATACCGGTTAGGTTTTGCCCCCTTATATTCCAATTTCTATCAAATTCTACGGACCTGTATCGTTGAATTTCTTCAAAATTATCTGTTCTATTTTCATAACTAATTACGGTGTTCATAAACCATGGTGCTACCGTATCATTACTCACTTGTTTACTGTTTTGGTAACCTACCAAAAAACCACCACCTACATTATTTTGATTCCCTTCATTAGAAAAAGTATTTACATCACTATTAGTAATAGCCCCCTCAAATAACAACTTAGAATTCCTGTTCAGTTTATATTCGCCACCCGCACTATACATCTCTTTTTTCTTGGGAGTGATTAAAACCACAGCAGGCACAAAATTTCCTTGAGGCAATCCATTTACTCTAGGAGTATATTCAAACACTCTACCGTTGGCATTACTGGCAATTTCTACGTAGTCCCCATTTCCTATCCCTACATTTGAAAAAGTAATTAAGTATTCTGCCGAATCTGCAGACGTAGAATAAACAAAAACGGAATCGCCCGTGGTAGGATTCACCTCTAATTTATACATCACCCTATCTACCGAAAATTCAGATTGGCGAATTGAAGAAACAATAGCGTTATCCACATCATCACCAATAGACTCCAATAAAGCAATATTATTATTGGTTAAATCTTGTAATAACGGTTGATTTTTATTGTCTTTCTCAGAGTACAAATTAATATTCAAATTCAATTTTTCGGTTTTTATATTATCTGATACTTGAATTAATGAACGGCTATAAGCTTGGGCACTGTACTGGAATTCAACAACAATTCGCTTATCCTTATTTATAGGTTGATTGGCGGTAAATGTTACCTCTGCTTTATTGTAATCAATCACATAATCTTGCCCTTGACCTCTGGTCATTTTCACCCCATCTATAAACACTTCTTCGGTACCTGATAAAATAACGATGAAGGCTTCGTTTTCTGCTCCCTCTAAACGGTAAGGCCCTTGATTACCTTCAACCCCTTGAAATACATTTCTAGAAAATTTACCCCTACTTACTGCTGCGTTTACACTAATGGTATTGTGTACTTTTGGATTGATTTTAAATTGGGCCATACCCCCACCACCACGTAAACGTTTATCAAATTTCATGAAGTGACTTTTAGGCTTGTTAATTCTGAAATCACCTGCTACTAATTTCCAATCCTTATTATACAATTGAATATAAACCTGATCAAAATCTTGAAGCAATTGTGTATTTCCATCTGGCTGTACTGGAATATTGTCATCCGAAATAACTGCTTTAATTTTAATATTATCCGTTAGTTCACCAGATAGTTGTAGATTTAAGTTAGAGTTAACTCCAAGGTTTTGGTTATTTCCAAACATTACTCCTCTTGAAATACTACCCGTCTTATCCAGTTTTCCTGTAGAGAATTGCACATTTTGAGGATCATCTCCATTGTATTTAAAAGGGTTTACATTTCCAGCCGCATCGGGTACAAAAATAGAAGTGCTTTTATTAGAAACACCAGCGCTAATGTTTACAGGCCAAGTACGATAATTGATTTGAATACTATCCGCATCAGGTCTTTCTTGCCATACTAGGTAACCTTCGGCATAATTCACAGTATAGTCAGCTTCGTTAACTCCTGAAACGCTAAAAGAATTTGGATCTACGGATAACGAGTCAAAATAAATAGTGTCTGCTTGAGTTGAAATGTTTTTAACCCGCAAATTTGATTGCAACTGTCCAAAACCTTGAACCGTTAACATCAACAGACAACTACACACAACTAATATTCTCAATTTCACTATAAAACCTATTAAAGGTAACCTACGAAAGTAAATTTTATCGCTCCGCGATAAACGTAATAAGTTGCATAATATTTGGAGAATATTGTAATTATTTGCGCTAATTTGCAATAGAAAACAGGCATAGCCGTTTTTACCAAAAACTAAAACAAATGATAAATAAAAATTGGCTAGTGGCTCTTATTGCCATTCTTCCACTTGGTTTGACTGCTCAAGAAAAGATAAATAAATTCAAGTCTTCAAGTGTTTCATTAATGCCTTATGCCAGTATTGGAACGGGAAGTGTTAGCACCTTGGATGATTTTAGAAAACTAGCTCCAAACTCCACACTATTACCCGATGATTTAAACGGATACAACTCCAGTAATTACAATGTATCTTCTGGTTCTGCTGGAACGGCAGTTTTATTAAGTTTTAAGCTTAGAGATAAAGCGGGAAGTGGCTATAGACCCAACCCACTTTTTAGAATAGGATTGAGCTACAATTACAATCAATCGTTAACCAATGGTGCTTATAAAGAAGAGAAATTTGCGTATGACACTCTTATTTCAGCAAATACCGGAGGAAGAACACCCGTAGATTCTGTTTCTTACAGCAGTTATAACATGGATTATTCCTCTCAATTTGTTCGTTTAGATGCTTCTGTAATTTATCGAACCAACCCAGAAGCACGTTGGAATTTTTATGGAGGGTTTGGAGCCACATTTGGTGTTTCAATTGCTAGCCAAACCAATGTGTATTATCATGAATACTATTACATTCAACCAAACGATAACGAAAGTTCTATTTTCATTACTCAAAATGGAGCAAATGGCGAACACGAAAATGAGGTAACCAAGAATGAAACAAGCTTGGCTTACTCCGCTTATATTCCATTAGGTTTAGATTTTAGAATTGCCAATAAAAGCGAGT
>JBMYWA010000032.1:0-24364 GCA_049606935.1 Salibacteraceae bacterium | reverse complement strand
CAAAGAAGCAAGATTCAAGAAGAATCTCTTTATTACGAAACTTTGAAACACACCGGTGAATTCCCAATTATTGGGGTGAATACCTATTTAAGTTCTGAAGGATCTCCAACCGTTCAACCAAAAGAGGTTATTCGAGCAACCGAGGAAGAGAAACAATACCAAATTGAAATGCTAGAGCAGTTACACAAGGGTAATGCCGATAAAGTAGCAGACGAATTAGCAAAAATTAGAAAAGCTGCCATTCAAAATGAAAACATTTTCGAGCAGTTAATGGAAGCTTCTAAGTATTGCTCTTTAGGACAAATTACAGATTCTCTATTTTTAGTAGGAGGACAGTATAGACGTAATATGTAAAGATTCAGGTAACAAATAAATAGAAAAGCGCTTTTTTTAAAGGCGCTTTTTTTGGTTAATAATTGGTTATAAAATTCAATTTCGAAGGCCGTTAATTGCAATTGAATTTTATTTGAATTGTGGTTAAACTAATTTGTATTCCAATAGTCCAAATCTACCTACACAATAATATTCCATGCATCATGAAATACTTTTTTTCTGTTTTATTATTTTTAATATCACCAGTTTTTACTTTTGCTCAGGATGGGCCTTCAAGCCGAGGTAAAGGTAAAGGAAGAGTAAATAGCCTTTCGGGTGAGATTATAGGTAAGGTTATTGATAATCAAACATTAGAACCGCTTGAGTATACCAATGTAGCCTTATATTCAACAACAGACAGTTCTTTAATAACTGGAACAATTACTTCAAAAAATGGAGAATTTAATTTGGATAAAGTTAAAAGCGGAAGTTATTACCTAGTTGTAAATTTTGTAGGCTACAATAATGAACTAGTTCCTAATATTAAAATTAACCCGAACAAAACTCATGTTGACTTAGGAAAAATCCACCTAAAAATGAAGGCAGAGGTATTGGATGCCTTTGAAGTGACTTCAGAAAGAGAAGCCATTGAATTTAAAATGGATAAAAAGGTAATTAACGTAGATAAATTTTATACTGCCACAAGTGGAACAACGGTTGATATTTTAGAAAATGTGCCTTCTATTTCTGTAGATGCAGAAAGAAATGTATCCCTTCGTGGTAGCTCTGGTTTCACCGTTTTAGTAGATGGAAGGCCTACCGTTATGGATGCTGCTGATGTATTAGAGCAATATCCGGCCAGTGCAGTTGGAAGTATAGAGATAATTACCAATCCTTCGGCTAAATATGACCCTGAAGGAACTGCCGGAATAATTAATATAATTACCAAAAAACAAAAGCAATTAGGTGTAAGTGGAATTGCTAATGTAAATATTGGAATGTACAACAATTACGGAGGAGACGTTTTAGTTCAAGTAAAAAACAAGAAGTCTAGTTGGTATGTAGGGGTAGATTTGAATAAGAGAGGAAGAATAGGAAAACAAGAAACCTATAATGCTACTTCTAATTCAGATACCACCAATATTGTTGGAGGACTGGGCGATTACAAAGGATATAGGTCATCTGGTACTATTCGAGCCGGAATTGATTTAAAACTTAGCAACAAAAATTATTGGTTAATTGAAGGATCGGCTCAAATGTCGGATAGAAAACGTTCCAACCAATTAGATTATAAGGAGTCAACCAACAATATTGTTCTAGATAATTACAATAGCTTAAATGAAAGTAGTAGAGTTGGAACAAACTGGAACTTAAATTCAGATTATACGCATAAGTTTAATGGTGATGACAAAAAATTCACTTGGCAAATTTCATGGAGCAGGAGTGAGGGAGATGAGTATAATCTAAATGAACTTTTTGATATTGATGACAATTACCTTCGAGATGGACAAAGAACCACAGAGGTTGGCCCCAATATGAAAGGTCAAACCAGGCTTAACTTTGAGAATAAAATAAATGATTCATTAAAATATGAAATTGGATACCAAGGTACTTATGATGCAAGTGAAGATGAGTTTGGTACCTCAAATTTTGACTCCTTAAACGGTGAGTACATAGAAGATGCTAGTTATAAAAGAAATTCTGAGTTTTATCGGTTTGTTCATGCCGGTTATGGAGTGTTAACCGCTAGTAAGGGTAAATTGGGATACCAAGTAGGACTAAGAACCGAATTTACTAATCGAAACGTAAAAATTGTGGGAGACCCAATAGAATACCCCATTAATAGAATTGATTTATTTCCAACCGTTCATTTCTCGTATGAACTGCCCAAAAAGGGACAATTCATGGCTAGTTACACCCGTAGAATTGAAAGGCCTAGGCCCTGGTATTTAGAACCATATATCACCGCTCGAGACCAATGGAATTATAGAGCAGGGAACCCCAATTTAGCTCCCGAATACATTGATGCAGCTGAAATAGGGTACCAAAAAAGAATTAATAAGATTTTTGTATCGACAGAAGTATATTACAGATATACCACAGATAAAGTAGAACGAATTAGACAAGCCTACCCAGAACAAGGCCCAGGGGTAACTCTTGAAATTCCGGAAAATATTGGGTTTGATCAAGCTCTAGGAATGGAATTTATGGTTAAAGCACCTTTAAACGACTGGTGGAATGTAAATATTATGGGTAATTTTTATGATTATCGAGTGCAAGGAAGTTATACGGATGTAATTGATAATAAAACATACAGTTTTGATAATTCCAGTACTAATTACACCATTCGGTTAAACCAGTCATTTAAAGTGTCGTCTATGTTAAAAATCCAATTTAATGGACGATACAATAGCCCAACTGTTTCGGCACAAGGCAAAAGATCTGGATTTTTTGACTTTAGTGGAGCTATAAGAGCTGAGGTAATGCAAAAAAAGCTGTCATTTAATTTACAAATTAGAAATATGTTTGCTACCGCGTTACACGAACATATTAGTGTAGGGCCAAATTTCGAATCTAGAAGCAAAATGAAAATGGCAGGGCCTATGGTGAGTTTAACAGCAACTTACAAGCTAAATAATTACAAAGCAAAATCAAAAGGAGAGCGTTCCAGTTCTGGTGGGGGAGAATAGGTTATTATTTTTCCTTACGTTTTTTATTTCGCTCAATTTGTTTTTTACGACTTTTCTCTACTTTTTTCTTTACCTTCTCTAGGTTTTCGTCATGGTCGTTTAATTGCTTTTGGTGGTATTCTTCCTCACAGTTTCTTTTATTGTTTTTTGATTTGAAGTGGTTACTAATAATACATCCTAAATTTTCTCCACTTTTAAAGGGTTCGGTATAAGCTATTCCAATACCCGTAGTATATGGCGCAGTACTTAATTTGACTAAATCCTGTTCATTTGAGCGGGTAAAAACTTTTGTCACTACGTTTCCTTTTTTATTCATTTTATAGGATACTGTCCACTCGCCAATAAAGTTATTGTTACCACTTGAAGAGGTAGTGTTATAATCAGAAAAGCCCATGTTGGTTTCAATAGATACACGATCATTAAATAGTTGGGTAGACAAAGCAACTTCTATTTCTGCTGAACTTAGTTCTGTAGAAGGTTCTCCTCCTTGTCCAGAAGTTTGCTGTCCTGGATTATATCTAAAACCAACATCCACGTAATCCATACTTTTAGAGAGCCAATTGCTAAGTTGATTAGATAAAACCTCGGAGGTATTTGAGGTTAAAGCTGATGATTCTGTAGAGGCATCACTTCCATTTAAAGGCAAGAATTTATTGAGAATCAGTAAAGAAAAAACTTGCTTATTTTTTTCGCCATCGTCTAGTTGGTTTAACATTGATTCTACATCCTCATTTTTAGAAGGTAGAATAAATGAAAAGGACAAATTGGGATTTAAGTAATTACCAGACATATTTAGCACAACCTCTACAGGTACTCTTGCTTTGGAAGTATCGAGCGATAAACCTAAATCATAAAGCGAGGTTCTAACTTTGTAAGACGCATCAATGTCTGCAACACCCATATACGGACTACCATTCCATGAAAGCTTTCCTCCGGGTTTTATTTTAAATTTCTTACTTATAATGTTAGAAAAAGTAAAAAGGTAATATCCATCTTCAATTTCGTAAGTCCCATAAATATTGAAATCTTCTTTATCGGTAATTTTTAAGTTTATATTTCCCTTTCCCTTAGCTTCAATTTTATCATTCGTATATTCATCAAACAACAATTCAATTTCAGCATCTTTATTTAATTCAAGAGCCATATCTAGATTTATACCAAAGCTTTCAATTTCTGTTTTTTGGTTTGGTGTAAGTGTATCAGATTTGTTTTCCGGATCTTTAAAATAAATAAAGTCTTTCTGCTCAATTTCGTCATCCTCAAAAAATGGAATGGTTACAAAAGTCCCTTTACCTGAAGTAATATCAGCGTTTAAACTAATGTTTCCATAATAATCAGATTCAATTCCTAGTGTGGAGCCAGGAGCAAGGTTTACTTTTCCAAAGAAGTAAGAATTATCTTCTTGTTTAGTGTTAAATGCTCTAAAAATGTCAATTGAGGTTACCGAAAGATCATAATTAATACGGTCAAAATTGTCATGAAATAAAGAAAAGTTTACTTGCGATTTTTTACCTTTTGAATCGGTAATAATCACCGCATCTGCACCAATTAAATTTGGTCTAATGAATACTTTTTGATGATTAGAGGACAGAACCTCGTTTAAATAAATTACACGGGTGCTTACATTTTGTATTTCAAAATCACCGTTAAAAATGGGGGCTTTAATATTCCCAGAAATTTTTGCTAAACCCGAAATTGAACCTTCTACTTGATCTATTATGTCAACTGCAAAGGGTTCAATTGTTTTTAATGGAAATTGATCTAACTTCAGGTTTAATTCTAATTGGTTAAGAGAACGAGACGGATAATAAAAACCATCAATTTTTACTTTATCAATGTTTTTATCTGTGAAGTTAATATCTGCTTCAAATCTATTTTTATCTTGATTCCAAATAGAATTAAAGTTTCCATTTCCAATATATTGGTTGTTTAGTTGTAGAGAGTCAAAAACATTTTTTGACTGCAGTCCGATTTCATGATATACATTAGAAATTTTTGTAGATCCATGAATAGACCCATAAGTGTTGATATTTACTTTATTCAATACAGGATTTAGAACAGCTAAGTTTAAATGGTTAATGTCAATATTCAAATATTCATCAGGATTTTCACTAATTGAGCCATTTAAAACAATTTGTTGATTCTTTTGAGAAAAACGAATATGGTTAAAGGTATATTCTTTTTTATTCTTGATTATTTCAGACGAGTCACTAATTAACCATAGGGAGTCATTAAGTGTTATCCATGAATTGTGCGTATTAATTTTAAAATTTTGTGGATCTGTAAAATTGATATCAAAATTTAAATCACCAGAGTCATCTTTTGAAGAATGATGGTTGTTCCATTTAAAGTTTGTTTGGATTAAATCTTGATGCGCTATTGCCGATAATTGTACATTTTCAATAAAGTTACTATCCGTAAAATGATAGGCTTTGGCGTTAGCTGTAATTTGAAAAGTATCAATATTTAATTTTGAGTTAACTATTAAAGAACGTGCATTCTGTTCAAAAAAACTCATTTGTGTGGAGTTAGATTTAAGAAGTATTTCCTCGTTAACCGAATTATAATCTAAATCAATAAATAAATCTTTTTCAAATTTTACCTGCGGAATAAATATAGCCGAAAACCCGCTGAACTTATCCGCTTGCATTACTAAATGAAAATTTTGAATTTCTTTTGGTTTAATTGGAGGAGAGGCATAAATAGACGGAATCCATTTATACAGAATATGATTAAATGATTGTACAATTTTGTTAAACTTAAACTGGCCGGTTATTTCCAAGTTTATGTTATCTGATTCCAATTCTAAAGACTTGTCTTTACCAGACGTATACGCTGTGAAATCTACTTTTTTTAAATGAACAGGTTTCCCGTTTTCAACAAAGTGAAAATCTTCTAATCCCGCTCGTCCAAGTACATTATCTAAGTTACTTCCTTTAAAGTTAAAAATAACCTTGGTATCTAAAGTGGCACTGCTATCTCGATCTAAAATATGCAGTTGTTTGGGTTTTAAGTGGGCTATTTTTGCAACAAATTCATATCGAGGTATAGCATTAAATAAATCAATTTTTCCATCAAACGAAAGGTTTACATTGGTATCTATAATGTCTAGCGTTCCGCTAATAACCTTTTTCAAAATAGTACCATCAAGTTTAACGTCCGTATAGGGATATCCTAAAAAGTCAAATTTCGAAGCACTACCATAGACTTGTAAATTTAGATCGTCAAAATTTAAGTTTTCGCCTTTAACATCAATATCGATACTGGTTTTACCAAAGAGTTTTTCATTATTTGTTAATTCTCCCAAATTAAAATCAGTGGTTTTAATGGCTCCATCATAATGAATAGTTCCATTTAGTTTTTGAACCAATTTTAAATCGGTTGAAAGCTGTCCATTTTTTGAAGAAAAGGTTCCATAGGTTACAAAGTCATGGTAGAAACCATTAAACTTCCCCTTGAAGTTAATGACGCCCGCATTTTTTAAAAATTTTGGTATGGAAATAGTTTTATTTCCAGCAAATGGAAAGGTTTTTATTTGAGATAAATCTTTTTCGCTACTAGATAGTTGTTTGAAATTGCAGTTGAATCGTGTATTTTCAATATCTGGTAAGCCAGAAATAGAAACTCGGCCATCCAATACCGTAGAATTACCATAAGCTAGATATATATTTTGAAATCGCATAGATTTTACCAAACCCTTTTGGTTCCCGTAAATAATAAGATCTTCATTTAGTCCTTCCAAAGAGGGAGCGAAAAATGCGATGTCTTTTAAGTTTAATAACGAAGAATCTAAACGGTAGTTCATATAAACTTGATTGGTAAAATCAGCAAAAGATTCTATAGAGTCGTACTGGTAATTTAAAAGTCCAGAAATATTAGAATTTGGGGTAACCAAATGAAGGTTTTGTATTTGGGTTGTGCTAGAACTAAAAATAACCCCACCCGATAATTGGTTTAATCTAAACCCAGAAATATCTGTTCCTGATAAATGATTGATATCGGCATTAAACGAATCATTAACCATTTCAAACCTTTCTATTTCCGCATTTATTTTTGTTAGTCCGATGTTGTTCCAATTTACACCGTAATGATTGCTGGTATCATTATGATTTATCCAATTGAATTTACCGTTATGTATTTTGATTTGATTAGCACTAATTTGTATTAAATCTAGTGAACTGGTGGTGTCATTACTACTAAATGGCTGAAAAAGACGCGTTAAATTGGTGATGGAATCATGAGGGAGTTGATCTAAGAAATATTGTGGAGATTCTATTTGAACTACGCCTAAATTTAACGAGAAGGAATCATTTTTAAAACTCCAGTAATCAATTTCGGTTGAAAGGGAGGTTGCGTAAAATAGAGTGTCTTGATTAAGATCTTCAATATAAAGGTTTTCTAAACTGATAAATTTGAAAAAGCTAATATTTACACTTTCTACAGAAACTTCTGTATTTAATTTATAAGCTAAAAAATCGGTCGCTCTTTTCGCTACCCAAGTCTGCCCAATGGTAGTCCATAAAAGAAACTGAATCAGCAAAATAATCAATACGATTACAACACCAATGTATTTAACTATTTTGAGGACTTTTTTGATAGCTTTGCTTCCTTATATTAATTACACCAAAAGTGTTGGCAAATTCATTACAAATTTAATTAAATGAGTGCACCTGTTATCATATTAGGGATAGAGTCTTCGTGCGATGATACTTCAGCATCGGTGGTTATTGATGGGGTAAAAGTATCAAATGTAACCGCTAATCAAAGTGTTCATGAAGAGTTTGGTGGCGTGGTTCCAGAATTAGCCTCAAGAGCTCACCAGCAAAATATTGTACCTACGGTTATGGAGGCTTTAAAACAAGCCAATGTAAAATCAGAAAATTTAACAGCAATAGGTTATACTAGAGGGCCTGGGTTATTGGGGTCTTTACTTGTAGGAAGTTCCTTTGCCAAAGGTTTTGCCCTTAGTCTAGATATTCCGCTAATTGAAGTTAACCATATGCAAGCCCATATATTGGCACATTTTATTAGCGAAAAGGATGGTTCTAGTAATATACCACAGTTTCCGTTTTTGTGTTTAACTGTTTCTGGTGGTCATACCCAAATTGTTGAGGTAACAAACCATTTTGATATGAAATTACTGGGGCAAACTAAAGATGATGCAGCCGGTGAAGCATTTGATAAAGTGGCTAAAATAATGGGGTTAGGATATCCTGGCGGCCCCATTGTTGATAAATTAGCTTCCAAAGGAAATCCACATGCTTTTGAATTTCCAAGATCTAAAATGCAAGGGTTAAATTATAGCTTTAGCGGACTAAAAACTGCTGTTTTATATTTCTTACAAAAAAATGTAGCAGAGAATCCAAATTTTGTTGAAGAAAACAAACAAGACATTTGTGCATCTGTGCAATACACTATAATTGAAACCCTTTTAGGTAAGGTAAAACGTGCGGTAAAAGAAACCAAAATCAATAGAATTGCTGTGGCAGGAGGTGTTTCTGCTAATTCTGGATTAAGAAATAGTTTAACATCTTTAGCCAAGAATAAAGGATGGAAAGTTTATATCCCAAAAATGGAATATACTACTGATAATGGGGCTATGATTGCAATTGCGGCACACTTAAAATATTTAAAAGGAGATTATTCAAAAGTGGGTAATGCCCCCTTAGCTAGGTTAAGTGTAGAAAATGATTTGGGTTGGAAGTCTTAGTGGATTTCAATTAAAAAAATGATATGATTCCAAAAAAGACAAAAAAACCTGAAGGTTTAAAAAAATCAAATAAAATAAAAAGTGAAAAGCCTCAACTTCATTCTAGAAACAGGTATAAGGGAAAATATGATTTTAAAGTATTAACGTCCTTAGTACCCGAGTTAAATGAATATGTGTCTGTAAATCAGTATGGAAATGAATCTATTGATTTTTTCAACCCTAAAGCAGTAAAAGCCTTAAATAAGGCATTATTAAACCAGTTTTATGAGGTGAAAAATTGGATAATTCCAAACGGATATTTATGTCCGCCAGTACCTGGAAGAGCAGATTATATTCATCATGTAGCTGATTTATTACAGCGCAATAATTTCGGAAATATTCCAACAGGATCAAAAGTCAATGTATTAGATGTTGGAGTAGGAGCTAATGGAATATTTTCTATTGTTTCTGCACTAGAATATGGTTGGAACGTTGTAGGAGTCGATATAGACAAGACAGCGATAAGCGCTTTTAACGAGACCATTTCACATAATGAAAAGTTGGGCAATTTGATTCAAACTAGGCATCAAGAAAACCCTAAAAACATTTTTAGAGGAGTGGTAAGTTTAAATGACAGATTTGATTTAACCATTTGTAACCCACCTTTTCATGCATCGGCAGAAGAAGCGAATAAAGGTACCTTGCGAAAGCTTAGAAACTTAAAAAAGGGGAATGTAAAGAAGGCTACCAAAAACTTTGCTGGAGTTAGCAACGAGCTTTGGTGTGAAGGTGGCGAAATAAAATTTATTTCAGATTTTATTGATCAAAGTAAGGAGGTTGGCACACAATGCTATTGGTTTACTACGTTGGTTTCTAAACACTCTAATTTAAGAGCTGTTCATAAAAAACTAAGACAATCTAAAGCCTCTAAAGTAGAAACTATTGAAATGGGTCAAGGAAACAAAACCAGTAGAATTGTAGCATGGACTTTTTTAAACAAAGAGCAACAGCAAAACTGGAAAGCTAAACGTTGGAATTTTACCGAGTTTTAATTCTTTTTTGAGCCTCTGTATAATTCGTAATGAACAAATCTTGTTTCTAATGGGCCATTGTATAATTTTATTCTCTTACTGGTTCTAAGTCCAATGTGTTTTAAGGCTTCTTTATTGGAGGTAATTATCCATGCATCCCAACCTTGAAATTCATTTTTTAATGTGTCTCCAATTTCTTTATAAAAGCTATTAATATCATCTGGGTCTAACCTTTCTCCGTAGGGAGGATTGATAATGATAGTGCCATGATCCGAAGTTTTCTTTAAATCTGTAAAAGAGGCTAAATTGGTGGTAATATATTTATGGCATCTGGCATTTTGAATGTTATGTTTAGCAGAGTGTAAAGAAACGTCCGAAAAATCACTAGCGAATACTTCGGTTTCTAAATCTTTTACCTTTGATTTAGCTTCATTTCGTACCAAAGTCATTAAAGCCGGATCATAATTTTGCCATGTATTAAATCCAAACTTTGATCGGTACCATTGAGAAGGAATTTTTCTTGCTTGGTATACCGCTTCAATTGGAATTGTACCAGAACCACACATACCATCTAAAAGAGGCGTTTTGCCATCCCATCCAGTAAATTTGATAAGTGCAGAAGCTAGTGTTTCGTTAATGGGTGCTTCAACTGATTCTTCTCTGTATCCGCGTCTATTTAAGGTTGGGCCAGAGGCATCTAAATACAGCGTAACAAATTCATCAGAAATATGTAGTAAAAATTGATAGTCAGGGTTGTCCTTATCAACCGAAGGTCTATTTCCAGTTTGTTCGCGTACACGATCTACAATGGCATCTTTAAGCTTTAACGATGCATACATAGTATGAGAATAGTGTTCAGAATGTATGGCAAAATTTATGGAAAATGTTGTTTTAAAATCTAAAAAATCTTCCCAAGGCAGTTTCACTGCATTGTCGTATAACTGATCTGGGCCAAATGCTTCAAATTCGTCTAAATAAACTAAAACTCTAATGGCATGACGTAATTGAAGGCAACTTTTGTAAATGGTTTTTAAATCTCCTTTACAATGAACCACTCTGTTACCTATTTCAATATGGCTAGCTCCCAATGCATCAAGCTCATCGGCTAGGAGCTCTTCAAGTCCATAAAGTGTAGTAACAGCAAGAGTTTGGTTTCTTGCCGGCTCAAAAATTCGTGTCATTTCCATGGTGCAAAAATAGGAGTAATCATTTAGGCGGTTTAGGTGGTTTGAACAGATTTTTGCAGGAATTCTGTTTTTGTCTTATTTTGTTTTTTTTAAAGAGGACCTTTTTCGGCAACTATTTTCTTTGTTGCCGCGTCTTTCAGGAGACTTTGTAAATTGAATAAAATTAAACTATACCATATTTTTTTAGTGATTCTCTTAAACATTGGTTTTTTGGGGAGTTCTAAGGCGCAAATAACAGCCGATTTTGTGGTGTATCAAGATTCTGGTTGTGCTCCTTTTTTAGGAGTTTTTTCAGACAGTTCAAAGGGTGCCATAACCTACAGAAAATGGGATTTTGGAAATGGTAACCTATCGGTTGGAAATAATTCAAGACCTAGTGCAACCTATAATAATTCAGGTGTTTATGATGTTACCCTTACGGTATCAGATGGATTTGATACGGCCACGGTTACCAAATTAGCCGTTATTCACGTTTTTGATAATCCAGTAGCCAATTTTACCCATCAAGCCGTTGTTACGGGATGCGCCAGTTTTCCTTTTCAAGTCAATAATTCTTCTACAGCTGGTACTATACCCATTGTTTCCTGGGAGTGGGACTTTGATGATGGTTCTTTAATTGATACGGGACAATCTATTTCTCATACCTATCACAGCCCGGGAGTGTATAATGTAACGCTTATTGTTACAGATTCTTTAGGGTGCTCCAGTTCTAAGATAAAATCAAATTTGGTAAATGTGAAACCAAAACCTATTGCTAGTTTTAATTCAAATGATAGTTTGTCTGTTTGTGGACCGCCACTAACCATTACTATTAATAACACCACAACAAGTGCCAACCCATTTACCAGCAATTGGGTAATAGGAGGAACCACCTACAATTCTTTGAATGTAAACCATACCTTTAATTCATCTGGTGGTTATGATGCGCAGTTAATTGTAACAAGTACCATTGGTTGTAAAGATACCGTATTTGTTCCCAACTATGTTTGGATTGGAGCCATCGTGGCGGATATGGATATTCCGGATACGGCTTGTTTGGGGGTAGATGCTCAATTTGCGAATGCGTCATTTGGAGGAACTAATTTTACTTGGAATTTTGGTGATGGCAACATGGCCACCGGAGATACCGTATTACATTCGTATTCTAGTCCAGGAGCATATGCTGTTACGCTTGTTTCTAGTTCTGGTTCCACCTGTGATGATACAACAACCCAAAACATTTTTGTAGAATCGGTACAGGCAAATTTTTCATCAACCCCGCATACAGCTTGTGAAGTACCCATGATGGTTAATTTTACAGATATGACCGTTGGCAATATTGTTGATTGGGAATGGCGATTTGGTAACTTACTTGGAGCTCCAGGTAAATTAAGACCCAATATTGGTAGAGGCCCTACGCCAATTAATACCTATTATGAAGCCGGTGTATATGATGATACATTAATTGTAACCACCGCAAATGGTTGCATTGATACCGTTATTGCACCAATTAACGAAGAAATAATTATTACAAAGGCCAATTTCTCAGCAAGTGTAACAAGTGGGTGTTTTCCATTGTCTGTTGATTTTACTAATACCACCGATTCTGTAAATAGAATGGCTAATTGGTGGTGGAATTTTGATGATGGGTCGCCCATAGATTATTCATTGAATCCCACTCACGTTTTTAATTCGGTTGGCGAATATTTAGTCAATTTTTCGGTGGTTAGTATTGATGGATGTACAACAAGTTACGAAACAGAAATTAAGGTAGGAGCCATTCAAACGGCCTCTTTTACTCCCGATACTTATTTTTCTTGTGCTTCAGATAGCGTAGGATTTATTAATACATCAACCGATACGAGCTTGATTAATGAATATATATGGTTGTTTGGTGACGGCACCTCAGATGGGGAGTTTGAACCTAAATATTTATATCAAGATACAGGATACATGGATGTAACCCTCATTGTGCTGTATAATGGATGTCCGGATACTTTAATTATTGATTCTGCATTAAGAATTGGAGGACCTATTGTAGATTTTTATCCCACTTATAGTTGCGATAGCCAAAATGTAGTAGATTTCGTTCCCCTGGTAATTGGAGGAACTAATTGGGAATGGGATTTTGGAGATTCTTCGTACATTGATTCGGTAAATTGGATGCCAACTCATCAGTACCCAGCTTTAGATAGTAATTATGTGGTATCGTTTACGGTGAGAGATTCTATTTCCGGCTGTGAGCACTCTGCAGATGATTTGGCTCGTATCAGGTATTTAATAGGAAGGGTTAATGCATCTGATACTACCGCATGTAAAAATGATAACGTTATTTTTTCTACCGGAAAATCATCTAATGCTATTGCCTATGTTCGTTGGAGTATGGATGGATTCGGTAATCAAAAAGTAGATAATTCTAATACTGATTATTGGATGACCCAAAAAGGTGCTCACACCGTTTATGCCATTGTTATTGACGAGCATGGATGTATGGATACTGCCTCCCAAAGTTTATATGTTTATGAGCCCATAATTGATTTTAATTATGGCCCAGCAACCGCATGCGCACCTTCATTGGTGCAATTTACCGACCTTTCTACAAGTGATACAAATATTGTGAGTTGGGATTGGGATTTTGGCAACGGTAAAACCTCCAATCTTCAAAACCCTAGTTACGTGTACAATGGAAATGGAACCACTCAATATAATGTGGTTTTCACGGTAACAGATACTTTTGGTTGTTCTAACCAGATTGATAGTATTAATGCTATAACGGTAATTGAACCACCTTCTTTTTTTAATTCTTCTACCACTGAGGTTTGCGAGTTTTCTGATGTGTCATTTATCGATCAACCCACTGGAAGCTATACCTATTTTTGGGATTTTGGTGATGGTGTAACTAGCAATCTTTTAAATCCTAGTCACCAATATACTTTCCCAGGTTTTTATGATGTGTCTTTAACTGTGACAGATGCAATGGGGTGTGATTCTACGTATGTTAGATCTAGCTTTATTGAAGTTCAAGATACTCCAGATGCTGATTTTAACGCTTATCCTTCTTCTACAGACTGCTACCCAGCTAGTATACTTTTTGTTGATCAAAGTACATTTCAAAATGTAGATTTCTGGACTTGGAATTTTGGTGATTCGCCAAATAATGTTGTTTTAAACTCAGGAGGAGCCCAAAACTTATATAACCAACCTGGAGCTTATGATGTAACAATGATAATTACAACAACATTTGGATGTTCTGACACCATTACAAAATATAATATGGTAAATATTGGTGGACCTACCGGACGGGCTAACCATTTACCCGAAATTGGATGTGTAGGTCAAGATGTGGTCTTTTCGGCAGATAGTTTAAACAATGATTCTGAAAGATTTATCTGGGATTATGGAGATGGAGTGGTAGATACCACATTTTTACCTGGAATAAATGCAAAACATAAATATGTTAACCCAGGGTTTTATAACGTTACTGTATTTATTTCAGATTTGCAGGGTTTGTGTCAAATTACAGATACTATTGATATCGAAATAGATGAAGTTGTTTCAGATTTTCTTATTACAGATACAGTTAGTTGTACACCGTTAGCTTTTGATGTAGTAAATAACTCCACTGGTGAAGATGAAATTTTCTGGTATTTAAACGGCATTCCTTCAGGACAACTTCAAACCGATTCATTTTTTATTACTGATGATGGTTTTCATGAATTACTTCTTGTTGTTAAAAATAACTATTCACAATGTGTGGATTCCTCCATTGTTAACGTAAAGGTAAATCCATATCCAGAATTAACTGTTACTCCAGATTTAACTATTTGTATTGAAGACTCTATTGTTTTAAACGTTTCTGGCGCAGATGATTATAATTGGACTCCAAATACTTTTCTGTCTTCCGATACTGTTTTTAACCCGGTAAGTATTCCCACAACTAACATCACTTACTATGTTCAAGGAATTGACTCCAATGGGTGCGAGGGGAATGACTCGGTTAATATATCAGTTCAACAAAAACCAGAATTAACCTGGATAACTCCGGATACATCTATCTTTGTTGGGGCTGATTTGCAACTCACAACCACAGCAAATACGCCTATTCTATATTCATGGACTCCGGGACAATCTATGGGTTGTACAGCGTGCCCAAACCCTTGGGTGGAACCAAATGACACTACTGTTTATGTTCTAGTTTATCAAGATGAATTTGGTTGCTTTGTTTTGGATACCTCGGTAACTGTTAATGTAATGGATGAATTTAAGGTTTCAATTCCAAATACATTCACTCCGGGAACTGATGGATTAAACGATACTTTTATTCCTGTAATATATGGAGTTGAGGAATTAATGTATATGCGAATCTTTAATCGTTGGGGCGCAATGGTATACGAAACCGAAGATATTACCCAAGGCTGGGACGGAACTTATAAAGGTGAAATTGTTGCACATAACTCAGCCTTTTCCTACTTAGTTAAAGTAAAAAGGTATAATGGTGAGCTTAAAGAATATGTTGGAGTAGTGGTTGTATTAACCAATGGACTTTAATTATTCAGTGCATCGCGTAACCCTAACATTTTTAAGGCGGTTATTCCTGCCTCAATTCCTTTGTTGCCGTGTATACCTCCGCTTCTGTCAATTGATTGTTGTTTAGTATCATCGGTAAGTACACCAAAAATTATAGGCTTCCCAGATTTTAAAGCTACATCTTTTACCCCTTGAGAAACTCCCTGACTTACAAAATCAAAATGTGAGGTTTCTCCTCTAATTACGGTACCAATACAAATAACAGCATCAATATCTTCTTTATCAGCAACCCATTGTGCCGCCAGGGGTAATTCAAAAGCTCCAGGAACATCTAATTTATAAATGTTTTCTGGTAAAACACCATTTTCTAAGAGAGCTTCTTCTGCTCCGTTTGCTAAGTTATTCGTAATATCTTCATTCCATTCACTACGAATTATTGCCACTTTAAAGTTTGTGCCATTGGGAACAGTTGAAGCGTTATACTCTGAAAGATTTTTATTTATTGTTGCCATTTTAAAAATTTGATAGCAAAAATACTTCATTGGTTAAAAGGTTACCCAATTTGAAGCCCATATTTAAAAATATAAGCAAGGGTTGCAAACCGAAGTGTTTTTCCAATAAACATCCACAAGAAGGCCGTGGTTGGCGCAATTTTAGTAAAGCCTATTGCTGCGGCTAATGGATCTCCAATTCCAGGTAACCATGTGAAAAATGCATAAATCCAACCATATTTTTGTATGGAGGCCATTCTTTTTTCAATGCTTGTTTTTTTTATACCAAACCATTTTTCTAACCATTCCCATTTACCCAAACGACCTATATAATAGGTAATCATGCCTCCAATTGTATTACCAAAACCTGCTACCAAAATTAGTTGGGTAATGTCTAGATTATTATACTGAAGTCCTAAAAAAACAGCTTCTGAACCAAAAGGAAGTAAGGTAGCTGCTAATATTGATGAAAAAAACATTCCCCAATATCCAAGTTCAATCCAATTCATTCATCCTAAAAAACGAGGTGAAAAAAAAGAGATGAAACCATCTCTTGTAGTATATAATTAGGACAACATTTCTTGTCGTAATAAAAATTCCAATTGTTCGTTAGACAGTTTTAACTGTTCCATCATAAACTTATTCTCTCTTCGGAGTTTATGGGTTTCAAAGGCATTAAATATGATATTTTTTAAATAAGTCTCATCCCATGGTTTTTGAACATAATGGTAAATTTTACCTTTATTAATGGCATCAATAACCGCCTGAATATCACTAAACCCCGTAATTAAAATTCTTATGGTGTCTGGAAATTCATTTACTATTGACTCTAAAAACTCCACCCCCGTCATAAAGGGCATTCTTTGGTCAGTTAAAACAATTGAGATTTCATTCTCATCTAATATTTTACGTCCTTCAGCTCCAGATTCTGCAGTAAAAATTTTAAAATCTCTTCTAAAAGCAGCCTTAAAGCTTCTTAAATTGTTGAGCTCGTCATCTACATATAACAAAGGAAGTTTTTCTTTCTCTGTAGGTTCTTTTAATTCTTCCGACATTTTATCTGTTTTGGGGTATATCAAACTCGAAAATACTCTAAAAACATTAAATTATTTGACTATATATTGGAAATTTACCTTTTAGTGATAACAATTGAAAAACAGGTGTAAGATTTGATAATTGAGGGATAAAGATTTAACCTACTTTTGAGAGTACGATGATTCAATAGGAAAAATAATGAGTGAATTTTTAAAATCTGATGAAAACCAGGTGGTAATATTTAAACCAGTTTTCTTTCGATTAAATAATGAATCTTCAAAACTATCACTAAATACGTTGTTATCTGAAAATCCCCATATTTCAGTAACAAATGAAATAGAAGGCCAAGTGCGAGAATTAATTAAATCGCGCTATCCTAAAGGTTTGAAGAAAGAGGACTTTGATTGTAAAGTTAAATCTATGTTTGGAGACATGTCTTCAGACCATTTCGGTGTATGGGTATACTACCCTTGGGTTCATAAATTAGTACATATTCTCGATGAAAAGGAGTTTATTGAACTAAGAACAAATAGAAATCAAAACAAAATAACGAAAGAAGAGCAGCTTACTCTTTCTCAAAAATCAATTGGAGTAATTGGTTTAAGTGTAGGTCAATCTATTGCTTTAACCTTAACCATGGAAAGAGGTTGTGGAGAAATAAGGCTGGCAGATTTTGATACCTTAGAACTTTCCAATTTGAATAGAATTAGGACTCCACTTTACAATTTGGGTGTTGAGAAAGTTATTGCTACCGCACGTGAAATTGCAGAAATAGATCCTTTCATTAATGTGAAAGTTTTTAGGGATGGAATTACCTCCTCTAACATGAGTGATTTTATGTTGAATGATGGTGGAATTGATATTTTAGTAGATGAGTGTGATGGTTTGGACATGAAAATTGAGGCCAGAGAATTTGCTAAAAAACATAAAATACCTGTAATAATGGATACGTCCGACAGAGGAATGTTAGATGTAGAAAGATTTGATTTGGAACCAAATAGACCAATTTTTCATGGTAGAGTTTCTAATGTAGATTCCTCAAGTCTAAAAAATCTTACTAATGAAGAAAAAATTCCGGTGGTTCTTCAAATATTAGGCTTTGAAGAATTATCTGATCGCGCAAAATCGTCTTTGAAAGAAGTGAATAAAACCATTACCACTTGGCCTCAGTTGGCTACTTCTGTTATTTTAGGGGGGGCTATTGGAGCAGACGTTTCAAGAAGAATATTGCTAAATGAATTTAAGGGTTCTGGACGTTATTTTGTTGATATTGAAAGCATAATTAAAGATTAATGAGCCAACATGGTTTCCACTTGTTTATGGTCGATTGTAATCCCAGAATTAAAGTAAACTTTTACGTTGGTATTTGATAATGAGTGAATTAATAATATATGTTGAGAATTAGGGCATTTACAGCACCCAACGATACGGATGCAGGTGAAAGGTTTGCCCTTGGGCATAAAAAAGTTTTAGAAGATATTGGGGTAAAGGTAACTTCAGGTAGAAATGACTGGTTAGAAGATCCCAATGTTTTTGTTATGATTGTGGAAGATACCGCTAATGATAATGAGGTTTTAGGAGGGGTTAGATTGCATAAAGCAAATAACTTCACTGAAATGCCAATGGTTGAAGCAATAGCAAAAGTTGATGATAGAATTTTTAAAGAAATAGCTAAATTACAAGAAAAGGGAACAGCTGAAATATGTGGGATTTGGAATAGTAGAAAAATAATGGGATTAGGTTTAGGAGCAATTTATTTAATGCGATCTTCAATAGCGCTTTCAACCCAAGTTGGACTAGATACTATGCTATCTTTTGCCTCAAGGGCAACAAGACAAAGAGGGTATGACAAGGGGTTTGAACCATTTACAGTGGTAGGTAACCTAGGGGAGTTTAATTACCCAAAACTAGATTTAATTGCAACAGCGGTTGTTTGTTATGATCCAGAAACATTAAAATTAGCTAAGGAAATTGAGAGAAATGAGATTTTTAAATTAAGAAAAGAAAAAACATTTATTGCAACTGAAAAATGGCCTAAGGGTGAATTTCAATTGGAATATAATTTAGTTTTAAAATAATGCCATTTAATAAATACATAATTTGGGTCATTTTTATGATTTCTTTTTCGTTGGTATATGCCAGTGAACAAGATGATTCTGGTTTCTCTTTGCCAGGTAACGTTGAGGTTTATGTAGATTCATCTAGCTCCATTAATATTACTGATATTGAAAGCGTACTATTTAAACCAATGACACCTGAAGAGAGATTAGGAATTGGCAATAATAATCACAGCAATTGGTATAAACTTAAAATAGATTCAAGCAATAACCCAGAAGTGTTATATATAGATCAAGCCAATATTGATTCTATTTGGGTTTATCAAAAAACAGGAGATGGTTCATGGGTAACTGAAACCACAGGCAAAAAATACCCATTTTCTAATCGCTCTATTATTAACTGCCGATTTATTATTCCTATTAACCCTATGGGTACAGGAGATTTGTATATTAAGGTAAAATCTAAATACAAAACTTCATTCAACTTTATTACGGGTTCGTATAGATTGGTGCTGAACCATGAAAATAATTTAACTATTCTATTTGTTTTAGCATTGGGAGTAATTCTGGCAATGATTGGATACAATACTTTTATTTTTATATCGGTAAAAGAAAGGGTTTATTTTATCTACGTCATCCAATCTTTTTTAACGGCAATTTTACAGGTTGTTTTGATTGGGCAATCCTTACAATGGTTTTGGCCAAACCAGGTTTGGATTCAAGATTACGCCATTGTGTTTTTTACATCAATTTCTACCTTATCAGGATTAGTTTTCATGGTTTCATTTCTAAAAACCAAAAAATACACTCCTATTTTTCATAAACTATCTATTGGTTTTATTGGATTGTATACCATACTAACAATTCTGTCGTGTTTTGTTCCAAGTTTTGTTCATGGTTTATTATTAGGGTTACAGCCGGTAATTGCATTATTTATTTTATCAGTGGCCACATTGGTAATTATTAGAGGGTATAAACCAGCAAAGTTTTACTTATTTGCTTGGGTAACATTTTTAGTTGGAATTTTAGTTTTTGTTTTGGCTGAAATAGGGGTGGTTGAGCGTAGTATGTTCACCATTCTAGCTATTCCTTTTGGTGCTGCCATAGAGGTGGTATTTCTTTCATTAGCCTTGGCAAATAGAATAAACATCCTTAAAAAAGAGCAAGAAAACGCGGTGTCAAATTCATTTAGGTTGGAAAAAGAAAAGGCAACACTAATTCAAGAGCAAAATTTGATATTAGAGCAAAAGGTAAAAGAAAGAACTACACAACTAAAAAACATTAATTTTAAATTAGAAGAGAAGAATTTGGAAATAGAGAATGCCTTAGCTGGGTTGAAAAGTGCTCAATCACAATTGGTAAATGCCGAAAAAATGTCTTCCTTAGGTCAATTAACCGCTGGAGTAGCCCATGAAATAAATAACCCAATAAACTTTGTGAGCTCTAATGTGGCTCCATTAAAACGTGATGTGGGAGACTTAGTTTTTCTTTTTGAAGAAACTGAAAAACTAGTGAATAAACACGCCCCTAATGAGGTAATAACCAAAGTAAAGGCCATTAAGGAGGAGATTGAATACTCATACTTAAGAGAGGAAATTGATCATTTACTTAAGGGCATGAAAGATGGAGCTAACAGAACTGTAGAAATTATTAGAGGTTTAAAACTGTTTTCACGTATTGATGAAAATGACTTAAAAAAAGTAAACCTTGAAGAGGGTTTAAAAGCCACCTTAGTATTGTTAAATAGTCATTTAAAACACCATATTAACGTGGTTACTAATTTTTCTGGTGTTCCACCAGTAGATTGTTATGGCGGAAAAATGAATCAAGTGTTTATGAATATATTGACTAACGCTATTCATGCTATTGATGAAACTAAAAGAAATGATGGAGAATTAATTATTTCTACTAAAACAGATGGTACCAACGTTGTCATTTCTATTGCAGATAATGGTGCAGGTATACCAGAAGAAATAAAAAACAAGCTATACGAACCCTTTTTTACCACCAAGCCCGTAGGAAAAGGTACCGGTTTGGGCTTATCTATTGTATTTACTATTATTGAAAAAATAAATGGAACCATTACCTTGAATTCTGAGGTTGGAAAAGGCACAGAATTCTTGATTACACTACCAATAACAAACACTAACTAAACCGCCTATAATGATTGATTATAAACCAGAACAAAAAGGGGCTGTTTTGTACGTAGATGACGAACAAAACAACTTAAACTCCTTTAGATCTTCTTTTCGAAGGGAATTTAGAGTATATACAGCAAATAATGCTGTAGAGGCTCTAAAACAACTTAAACAGTATCCGGAAATTAAGGTTATTATATCCGATCAAAGAATGCCTGATGTTACCGGGGTTCAATTTTTTGAGAAAATTCGACATATTTATCCTAATAAAGTCCGAATAATTTTGACGGGTTATTCAGATATCAAGGCTGTTGTTGATGCTATTAACAAAGGTCAAGTTTATCGTTTTATTGATAAACCCTGGGATAATGATTTGGTTCGAATTGCAGTGCAAGACGGAATGGAGTTATTTGATACCAGGAAAACACTAGCCACAAAAAATGAATCTTTGCAAGATGCATACAATGAATTAGATAAGTTTGTATACAGTGTTTCTCATGATTTGCGTTCTCCATTAATGTCAATTCTTGGCATTGCAAACTTGGCTGAACTAGACATAGAAGATGAAAAGTCATTAGAATACTTTGGTACGATAAAATCAATGGTAGGTAAACTAGATGGGTATATTCACCAAATTATTGACCATTATAAAGGAACTCATGGAAGTGAATTTTCAGATGACGTTGACTTTAAGCTATTGATTAATGAAATAATTGAAAGTATAAAATATCATCCAAGTGCCCAAGGGGTAGAGTTTAAAGTATCGGTTAACCAAGATGGGGCTTTTACTTCTAACCAAATGAATATCAAAACCATTTTGAGTAATTTAATTTCTAATGCTTTTAAATACCAAAGAGAAGAAGAACCAAATAAGTTGGTGGAAATTGAGGCCAAAATAAATAATGCTCATGCCGAAGTTATTGTTCGCGATAATGGTATTGGAATAAAGCAAGATAAAAAAGAGGAAGTTTTTAATATGTTTTATAGAGCCAAACAAGATGATACAGGCTCTGGACTGGGGTTGTTTATTGTGAGTGAGGCCATTGAAAAATTAGGAGGGAAGATTGAATTAGACTCTCAGTTTGGAAAAGGAACTGAAATAAAGTTAAGTGTGCCAGGAAAAGGTGAATGATAAGCCCACTATAGTAATCATTGACGATAATGAGATTGACTTAATGATAGCTACTAAGCTATTTTATAGGGTGAATCCTGCTATATGTGTTTTTTCTTTTACTACTGGAAAAGAGGCCATAGCATGGCTAGACAAAAAAGAGAAATGTACAATGTCAGAAAAAATGATATTTCTAATTGACATTTATATGCCTACGGGTAATGGTTTTCAGGTAGCTAAATCTATTACCCAAATATTTAAAGAATTGAATTCTTCTCTTCAGTGTTATTTATTGAGCTCTTCAATTGATTATTCTGACAAAAGAAGAATAGATAATCAACCTTTAATATCAGGCTTTTGCGGAAAACCTATTACCGTAGAATGGATTAAAACTCTTTTGGAAGAAATGTAATTTACCCCATTTCTATATTTTTTTCATTTTTTTCGGTTGTCATGACTTTTTTAATAATGTACCGTATTGCTTCCAATCGTGCCAACCCTTTTTTATTGGCTTTTATTACTTTCCATGGGGCGTAAGAGGTGTTGGTTTTAGCAAACATTTCTTTCTTGTAATAAGTGTACTGATCCCATAATTCCTGTGCTTTGCTATCTACTTCACTGAATTTCCATTTTTTTAATGGGTCCATTTGAAGGTTAGTAAATCGTTTTTGTTGTTCTTCCTTTGATATGGAAAAATAGAGCTTAATAAGAATGGTATGGTCGTCCATTATCATTTTTTCAAAGTCATTTACTTCACTCATAAACTTATCATACTGTTTGGAAGTGCAAAAGCCATTTACGGGCTCTACAACGGCTCTATTGTACCAACTTCTATCAAAGAAAAGAATTTCTCCATGTTTAGGTAAATGCGATACGTAACGTTGAAAATACCATTGCTCACTTTCTTCTTTTGATGGTTTTGGTAGCGCTACAGTTTTAATAAGTCTAGGATTTAAAAACTGCGTAATTCTTCTAATAGCCCCTCCTTTTCCTGCAGAATCACGCCCTTCAAATATGATAATTACTTTTTTCTTTTGATCACTTACCCAATGTTGAAGTTTAAGTAAGTCAATTTGTAATTGTAGTAAATCCTTTTCATATTTTACGTTACGGATGCTTTTATCTAAATTTAGCTCGTTTTGACTTAATAAAACTTTTAATCCTTTCTTAGTGGATAGTAAATTGGCTTCTTTTTCTGTAATATTAAACATAGCTTATTCTGAAAGGTTTAAAGATCTTTGATATCTCATTACAATATTTGGATCTGGATTTAAATTGGTTTGAGCATCTTCCTTACCATCATAATCAAAATGCGATAAAACACTTCGAATGGATTCTAACCGGGCAGTTTTTTTATTGTTAGCTTGAATAATAGTCCAGGGCGAAACCATGGTATGTGTTTTAGAAAACATTTCACTTTTAAAATGAGAATATCTGTCCCATAATTGTTGTCCTAATTCATCCACAGGCGAAATTTTCCATAGTTTTAACGGATCTGTTTTTCTGGATGTAAAACGTGCTAGTTGCACTTCCTTTTTAATGGAAAACCAAAACTTTATTATATGAACCCCTTCTTCCATTAACATTTGCTCAAATTCAGGAACTTGCATTAAAAAGGTTTTGTATTGATCATCGGTACAAAAACCCATTACTGGCTCAACAACCGCTCGGTTATACCAACTTCTGTCAAAAAACACGATTTCTCCAGGTTGAGGAAGTTCCTTTACATAACGTCTAAAATACCATTGGCCTTGCTCATTTTCGGTTGGCTTTGTTAATGCAACCACACGCATTGATCTAGGATTTAAGTGTTCAACAAAACGCCTTATTGATCCTCCTTTTCCAGCCGCATCACGACCTTCAAAGATGATCATTACTTTTTTATTATTTTTTACAATCCATTGTTGCAATTTAACCAATTCAATTTGAAGTAGTTTAAGTTCTTCTTCATAAGAAATGGTATTGATAATTTTATCAATTTTTATTTCTTTAGACTGTATGAGTTGTAGTAGTTCTTCTTTGGAATTTAAGCGATTAAATTCCTCGCTTGAAATTTTTGTTTTCATATTTGGGTGTGTCTCTCTCAAAGGTAAAAAGAACGACAATTTTGATGAAAT
>JBMYWA010000031.1:0-24923 GCA_049606935.1 Salibacteraceae bacterium | reverse complement strand
GTAAAGAAATTCTCTTCCGTACAAGTACCTTCATGCTTTAATTGCATGGGAAGTAAATCATATTTTTCCATAGGAAACCGATGCCCCGCTGGTAATGGATGCGTGTAAATGGGATGAAATGCGATTTTTAACATACATTGAATAAGAAGGCAAACATAATTTCAATGTTCCAATATTATTTGAAATTACCAGAGGAATATTCAAAGTAACTTGAGCCGTTGCTTATTTTTGGAGCAAGGAAGTTAGATTATGAAAAGGATAGTTTTTTTAGGAAGTAAGGAAGTGGGTTTTGCTGCTTTCAAACATCTAATTGATTTTTCCGCTCCGTTACACATTGAGATTATTGGAGTTCTTTCAAACGATCGAAAAATAGCCGATTCGTCAGATAGCATTTTGGAACTTGCAGCAAATCACAAAATACCTGTTCTTTCTAAATTGGACGATTTACTACACCTACCACAATTTGATTTTTTGATTTCTGTACAATACCACGAAATCTTACAACAAAAACACATTGACTGCGCCAAAGAATTAGCCATTAATTTACACATGGCTCCCCTACCGGAGTACCGAGGTTGTAATCAGTTTTCTTTTGCCATTATTGATGGGGTTAAAGAATTTGGAACCACACTGCATGTAATGGAAGCTGGAATTGATTCGGGCGATTTATTGTTTGAAAATAGATTCCCAATAGAAGATGACGAAAACGTACAATCTTTACATAAAAAAACAACCGCTGCCTCAATAGCGCTTTTCAAAAACTCTATCGAAAATATTTTTCGAGAAAACTATTTTAGAATTGAGCAGTCTTCTTTGTACAACATTAGAAATCAGAGCTTTCATTTAAGAAGTGAAATGAATAACATCAAACAAATTGATGCTTCTTGGGATGAAGATAAAATTGACCGATACATAAGAGCCACTTATTTTCCGCCATTCTCTCCTCCTTTTACCATAATTAATGGTCAAAAAATTGACCTTTCCCCTAATTGGAGGAATGAAATTCCAAGCTAAAAAGTTACATTCGCCACTCTTTAGAATCTATGAAGCGAATTGCCAGTTTAGTTACCAACGATTTACATCAAGACCAGCGCATGAACCGTATTTGCACGGCTCTGGTTAATGGTGGCTATGAGGTCACTTTAATTGGTCGAAAACGTAAATCTTCACGTAAATTAGATGCTAAACCTTTTCACCGACTTCGGTTAAACTGTTGGTTTGAGCGCTCCATTTTGTTTTATGCAGAATACAATATCCGATTGTTTTTTCATTTGCTGTTTAACAAATACGACATCATTAACGCCAACGATTTAGACACCATTTTACCCGCCATTTGGGTAGCCAAACTCAAAGGTTCTAAGGTGGTATATGATGCCCATGAGTATTTTACCGAACAAGAGGAAATTGTAAACCGACCTGCATTAAAGGCTTTTTGGAAACGAATTGAGCGCTATTCTGTACCCAAAATAGATGCTGCCATTACCGTTTCACAGGGGTATGCTGATCTATTTTTAAGAGAATACCATCAAAAATTTCATATTGTTAGAAACGCAACCATTTTAGCCAGTCCTCCCGAAAACTGTATTCGTACCGAAGAATACATTCTTTACCAAGGAGCCGTTAATTATGGTCGTGGATTAGAAGAGTTGCTTATTGCCATGCAAGAGGTAGATAGCAAATTGTACATCTGCGGAGATGGAGATGTACTTCCCACTTTAAAACAATTAGCCAAAAACTTAGAGATTGAACATAAAATCAATTTTGTGGGTTTTGTAGAACCCGAGAAATTAAGAGAGTACACTTGTGGAGCAAAAATTGGCTTAACGCTTTTTGCAAAAGGTGGCTTGAGTCATTGGCATTCGTTGGCTAACCGATTTTTTGACTACATGCACGCAGGTGTGCCTCAGGTAGCAATGACCTACCCAGAGTATGTATCATTTAACGAAAAGGATGAAATAGCGGTTTTGATTAACGACATTGAGCCAAAAAATATTTCAAAAGCGTTAAATACACTTCTTTCTAACACCGAATTGTATCAGCGTTTATCTAAAAACGCACGCACGGCAAGAGAACATGCCAATTGGCAGGCTCAGGAAAAAGTGCTATTAAGGGTATACCAGAACGTATAGGCTTGACTTTCTTTAAACCCCTACGCGTTTAAAGAACAGAGATATTAATACTCAGTTGGTTTTTGTTGTTTTTATATAGCGCGCAATACTGTAAATTAGCTATCAATAAAACTCCTCATTTCATGAAATCATTTTGGTTAGCATTTCTAATTTCCACCCCTATTGTAGGGTTCAGTCAAACCCCTTCAGATAGCCTTTTAGCCCTATTTGATAAAAGTTCTAGTTGGAACGAAAAAGCAGAACTTACCTACGAATTTTGCAAACTTAATCTTGGCGCTAATCCTGATAAATGCCTAGAGATGTACCTAACCGTGGAAAAAAATATTCAAAGTGTAACGGATAGTAATCAATTGTTTAACTTATACAATGTTACTGGAGTGATTTATCAATTCCGTCATAATAATGATACCTCCAATTTGTACTTACTGCAGGCCTTTGAAATTGCCAAAGGGCTCAACGACTCAATGTTAATCAATAAGAGTATAACCAACATCGCTATTAATTATAGGAATGAAGGAAACTATCAAAAATCTATTGAGTATTCGCTTGTCTCACTCGCCTATTATAAGTCAATTGGTGATACGCTTCATTGTGCTTCAAGCTTAACCGATTTGGGAAATTCATTTATTTATCTTAGAAATTATACCGATGGGATGGCCTATCAAAAACAGGCTTTAGTATTATTTAAAGCTAAGAATAATTGGAATGGTATAGGAAACACATACGGCTCCATGGCTTACATCTTTTCCAATCAAAACAACTTAGATTCCGCCATTTACTTCACCAATTTAGCCATCTCTGCTCACGAAAAAAGCGGTAATTTATTTAGCTTAGTTAGTGCCAAAAGATCTTTGTGTACTTACTATTATCGACAGGGAAAATCGGATCAAGAAGTATATGATTGTCACGCAGAAGTTTTACAATTATCTACTCAGCTTAAAGACAAACAGGGCATGATGATGGATTACCTCAACCTGAGTCAATCTCTAAGTAACCTAGCGCGATATGAAGAAGCCATTCCCTTAAATTTAAAAGCTTTAAAACTATCAAAAAAACTTGATGATAATAGGGTTAGATTGGAATGTTATAAGTCTCTAGCCATAAAAATGTACAATACTAAAAGATATAAATTAGCATACTCCTATTCAGATTCAGCCCTTATTCTTGAACAAGAACTAAATAGTATTGACGTTCAAAACGCAGCCTTAGAAGCGGATAGAAAATTTCAAATAGCAGAAAAAGAAAAGGAATTATTACAAACCAAAAACGAAAAAGCTACATCCGATTTACTACTACTTAAAAAAGAAAAACAGCTATGGTCGGTTGCAGGATTAGTGGGTTTGGTTCTATTAATAAGTGGATTCATTCTTTATAGAACTAAGCAAAGACAGAAAAGCAATTTAGCAAAAGCGCGAATTGAAGAACAACAAAAAGGATTAGCCGCAATTATTCAAGCCCAAGAGGATGAGCGTAAGCGAATAGCTAAAGATTTGCATGATGGTATCGTACAGCAATTGGGAGGTTTGAAATTAGGGTTTCAAAAAGTGTTTTCGGAAAACGCTACACCCGAAACCGACAAGATTGTTAAAATACTAGATGATTCTGCCCAAGAACTACGCGAACTCTCGCATAAAATGATGCCTCGAGCCTTAGGGGAATTGGGTTTAATTCCGGCCTTGGAAGACATGTTGGAAAATAGTTTAGGCAATTCACAAATAGACTTTAATTTTGAACACTTCGGCCTTACTAAAAGGCTTCAAGAGAATATTGAAATTGCTATTTACAGAATTGCTCAAGAGCTTGTAAATAATGTCATTAAACACAGCAAAGCCAACAAGGTAAATATGCAATTACTTAAATCGGGTGTAAATGTTATTTTAATTTTAGAAGATAATGGAACTGGAATGGCAAACTCCAATTCGCAAAATGGAATAGGGTTAATGAATATTGCAAGTAGGCTTGATACCCTTAATGGAAAAGTGAATTTTGAACCAAGCCCTGGAAGCGGGACTTTGGCAACGGTTAAAATCCCAATTAATACAGTATAGTACCTTCTGTATTTTCATCTACGGTAAACACCCTAGTAGTTTACGCTAATCTCCTTATTTCATAAACTACCCTATTCGCAAATCTTTGTTTCGTTGATTATTAAGCCATAAAGCGCAAAACTTATTTTGCAGAGACCTCTTCTAAATTGCTTTAAGGTTTGGTCAACACCAACATAGATAGGGATCTCTGCTTTAATTAAATTCCTTAAAGCAATGAAAAATTTAAAACAAATCAGCCTAGGCATTCTAATACTTTTTTTGAGTATCGGAAGTTTTGCCCAACAAACTATTTCTTTTCCGAAAGAAATTAATTCTATGAAACTTACTGCTCCAGGAGTGGTTATAGTAGCCACAGACGATGCCCTGTATGGGTTGGATAAAAACGGTACCCAACTCTGGAAAAAAGAAAAACTAAAAAAGGTAGATGCTCATAAAATTGAAATTTTAGAAGGTAGTGAACTTATCCTTGTTCATGGTGGGTTTAGAACCGGGGTTGTAGTTATTAACGTACTTACTGGTGAATATATTGGAGCCAATGACGGCCCTATATATGGCGCACGAGTGATACACGGCACCAACCAAGTTTGGATTATTAAAAAGTATAATAAGATTGACGTTTGGGATATAAAATCGAATGTAAAACAATATGCATTCGATAAAGTTTCTTTACCGTATGGGCTAGAGTCCAGTAATCAAACCGATTCTCAAGCAAAGCATTTTAAAGGTGCCCAACCTATTACCTATACCAGCGAATCTTCTGCCATTTTACATATTGGTGTAGGTCAATTAGGCGAATTCAATTTAAATAACGGAACCCCAATTTGGCAGTTTGACTGGAAACCTTACAAAGTAAAAAAGCCGAAAGATGGAAAAGGAGACATTGCGAGTACCCCTGGCAGAGGTTTTGCGGTAATGAAAATTGATAAAGAAACAAACACCATTTATTTTCCATTTAGAAACATTCTAATTGCGGTTGATTCAAAAACTGGTAAACCTAAATGGGACGTAAAAGCAAACAAATTCCAAAAAGTTAACGACATCCATGTTACCAAAGATGGAATTGTGGTTAAAACCCCAAACGGAATTGAATTGATTGATCCTAAAACAGGCAATAAAGTATGGGATAAACCAATTAAAATCAAAGGCTCAGAAGGGGGGGTACTTGTACAAAACGAAGGCGCATTTTATGTAGTAGCAAAGAACACCATTGAAAAAGTAGATATTACCAATAGAAAGTCTAAAACGTTAACAGATAAAATAAAATTTAAAGGGGGTGAAAGTTTCTCATCCTTAGAGCTTGTAAATAACATTGTGGTTTTGGCTTCTGAGCAAAACATGGTTGGAGTTGATAAAAATTCGGGTGCTATTAAATACCAAATTTACTTAAAGCCTCCTGGCCCTAGCGTACTAGATGTAGCCGGAAATGTAGTTTTAGCAACTGTTGCGGTGGCAGCAACCGCCAACAGTATGAACGTTAATGCACAATCTGGTAGTAAAACATACTATCAATACACTCCAGCGATGATGAACTCAGGAGGATCAAAAACCCAAAACAACGATCAAAACCAATATATCAACACCAAATTTAACGAAACCGGTTCTAAAGGATTTGGAGTGGCTAAAGTGGAAAAAGAATCGGGTAAAATTGTAAATAAAATTGTTTTAGGAACCAGAGACCCAGAATACGTGGTAAACCCACAAAGCAAAATGATTTTTTACAAGTCTGATAAAACCACCCTTACCTTAAAATCTGTAGAGTAATAATCTAATCACCGAAATCAAAAATTGGTTTCGGTGATTTACAAAACCTTGAAGCCATGAGTATTTCTACAAAGTTTTCGTCAATTAAAATTCTATCCATTTTTGTTATGTTATGTATCGGATTTGGAGCCACAAGCCAAACTCTAAAAGAAAAAATGTTGGCCAAAAAAAATGCGGTAGCAGCCAAAATGAAAAAGGATAACTCCGCCATGTTTGAATGCGGATACGTGCATAAAGAAAGTGTGGGCACCAAACTAAACCCCATGCGTGCCTTACAAAAAGGAATGGGAAACGCTATGACCGATGGAGCAAATTCTGACCTAGGAACTGCGGCAATCTCGGTTTTTTATCAGGCCCACCTTCATCCTCAAGGTATTATGCGTTTTCCAACTAAAACCGAAGGCTGGCAAACTTGCGGAGATGCCGTTTTTGCTGGGTTTACTAATAGAGAGGGTACTGGACTTAGTTCAACAGATGGGCAGTTTTTGGTAAATGGAACCCCACTTGAACCAGCAGGAATGGGAACCTATTTTCATGGTTTCGATCCGAACGACAGAGGGGAAAAAGAAATTGAAATTACGAGTAGTAACGGTAACAAAATTCAATTTAAAATAGGCCCTTGTGCCCCATTAGAAATTCTAAGCATAAATGGCAAATCAAAATCGGAAGAGTTAATTATTAATGGAACTCAAGACGTGGTAATCCAATTAAAGGGAGGCGACTCTGAGCCAAAGTCTGATTTGCACGTACAATTGGTATCAAAAGTAGTGGGTACTCCTATAATTTACGATGTAATTGTAACTAAAGCAAAAAACACCATTATCATTCCTAAAGAAGCATTTAAAAACTACGAAGGCTCACCAGCGCCATTTGCTAAAGAAAACGCAATTATAGTAAATCGAGTAAATCAAAAAATACTTGATCATACCGATGCAGGAGCTATTAGAACTTTAAGTGCATACATGGATTGGATGCCCGTTACCATAACTGGCGAAATTGCAAAAGGTAGCATAATGACTTCCGGTTTTGACACCACCAAAAACACACACATTGAAATTAATGTTTTAACGGATGGCGACTACAAAATGGCTATCAATAAAGGTGGGCCATACCAATCGCCTCCAGTACAACTAATCAAAAGGGTAGCATTTGCATCCTTTGTTGTTCGCGGAAACTTATCTGCTGTCGACATCAGTACGAGTTATACTGGGTGGAGAACAAAAACTACCAAATGGTTTCCTGAGTTAGATGACCAAACATGGATAGATTTAGCAAATGCCTTATACTCTGAAATGACCACCAACATGACCAATGAATTTGGATGGGAAATTTTACCCCTAAAAGATGTAATAAATACCGAAGCGTATAAATATATTAAACCCATTTCGCAATCAGCTACAAAAAACTTTGCCGAAGTAGGTGCAGGAAATACGCAGCGAATTTTAACTACATCAAGTACCGATTTATGGGAAGATTTAAGCATTTCTTTTTGTGGCGACTTTGTAAGCCAACGATTGGTAAAGGAGTTAGATGTTGACGCAGTTTTTGCGGTTACCATTGACTTAAATTTCAATTTCGAGACAGAGGGTTTAGATCCAGTAATTAATCTAGTTGCTTTTGCTCCAGATGTAAGCTATAAAACGCCTGCAAAGTACTTTGCTTTGAGCGCAAATACTTCTTCAAAACCTTTGGCCGATAGTCGAAAATATTCTGGAGGAGAATACATGGTGCTTTACCAAATGACCAAAATGAAAACGTTCAACGAAGAACTCATTAAAGCCATCAGCCAACTTTCACAACAAGAAGATCAATATCCTGTTTACAAGAAAATTTGGACTTCAAAATTAAAGTAAGCTATTAAATATTTTTTATCTACGGTAAACACCCTAATCAAATACGTAAACTACACTAGATAATTCATTACTAAATATATAGACATTTGATTCAAAGAAAAACCATAATAACTAAACTAAAAATCATGACTAACAAAACACATATTCAAGAAACAGGAATTCGAACTCTGGGTAAAATAACTAGTTTGCTAATCGTAGCTTTTACACTTTTCACTTTCGCATCTTGCGAAAAAGAGAACATTGACCCGCCTGCTAATAATGGAAATGGCGGCAACGGTAGTGGATCCGGAGGAAATGGAGGCGGATCTGGCGTTACCCAAGTAGATGTAAATGGGCTAGAACAAAATTATATCAATGCCGAAGGAGTTTTAAAAACTCAATTAACCCGAACTATAGTAGAAGGTTATGTTTCGGGCTCTGAAGACTACACAAAAATGACCTACCAAGGTGAAGGAAATACTACCATTACTGTTTTAGTTAAAGGAAGTCAATTGCAGGAAGGAAATTTTAGTCTAAAAAAATTCCAACTTGGTTCTAATCCATCCGAAAATGAAGCGGTAGTATATTTAGCCACAAATTCAACATTATTAGATTTTGAATTTTCTGATAACGACAGGTTCTCGATCGCTAAAAATGCGGAAGGTTTTTTTGTAATAAAGTTAGGTCCTTCAGTCGGAATTAAAAGAAACAGTTGGGATCCGGATTTGACTGCTCCAGTTTCTTTTCACATTGTAAACAATCCAGAAAAAATAGTGGTATCCGACAATATAGATGGGGCATCAGTTCCAACAATATACGAATTCAAAAACGGAAACCACACAAAATCAAATCAACCTTTTTCTACCATATCATTAGCTCAATTAAACCCAGGGCTGCCAGTTGAAATCAAATTTATTGATTATGATTTTTCATCTGGGACACAATCAAAGAGCAATTCCACACTAAGTCAAAATGAAGTTACTGTAGCCGACAATTTTAACGGTACCGTTCCTAAAGGCATCCACTTTTCTTATGGTAATTCTTGGGCTGGCGGGCTATATACTCAAGACCACACCTTGAATCAAACCATTGAGGTAGAGCTTACAGCTAGCTACATAATTGTAAATTATTCCGATATTAAAATGGTGCATACAACCGATCCAACTAAAACAGTTTCTCTAACCGGTGAAATTCAAATAGCAAGATAAATTCATTTACAATTGAATTAAAGATATCTCAAACCCCAAAACCGCAAGCGCAACTTTACTGGAACCTAGTAAATAAAGCCTTGCGGTTTTTAGCTATTTAATCATTTCATAAAAAAATGTATTTTAGTTACCCACCTCCATTTTCATCAAAACCTCAAAAATGAAATATTGGTATATTACCTGTATTTGGATTATTGCAATAATTCCAAATACAAATGCGCAAACAAATTCAAAATTAGATAGTTTAGAACAGCTTCTCCCCCAATCTCAAGGCGAAGAGAAAATGACACTATTAGCTGAGCTTTCATGGGGGTATTTTTACGAGGATAGAGAAAAATCAGCCTATTATTCTTCTTTAGAAATACCATTAGCACATACCCTTGGTATTGACTCTATAATTGCCGTTGCATATAATGATCATGGTCGAAGTTTATACGGTCAATCACAATTTGATTCCGCCATTTATTTCTACAAATTGGCTATTCCAATCGGCAAACAAAGAAATGATTCTTTAAGTCTAGCTAAAATCTACAATAAAACGGCTATTGCCTACCAACTTTTAGGCAATTATGATTTAGCCATTGAGAATTACTTTCTAGCCATTGAAAATTTTGATGGTTTAGGTATGGATAAAAATGTAAATATGGTTCGTGGTAATATTGCTGCCTTAATGAACGCCCAAGAAAACTACCAAGGTGCCAAGAAACTTCATAAACAAACCTTAGCTTACAACCGCCAAAGCAACGATAGCATGGATATATATTACAGTTTGAATGGATTAGCCAGCGCCCATCATGAACTGAAAGAATACGATAGCGCCATTGTTTTTTATAAAGAAGGCATTGAAATTACTACCCAACTTAGAGATACCGCAGGCATGGGAGCATTAACCCATAATTTAGGCGCACTTTACCTCATTACTAATCAACTAAATTTAGCCGAAAAACACTTGCTTTTAGCACAAGATTTCAGGACTGCTATTGACGATTATACTGGTTTGCTTTCTACTTATACTTCTTTAGGCAAGTACTACTATAAAGTAGAAAACTACCGAAAAGCAAAATATTATCTTAACGAAGCCAAATCTATTGCTGATCAAATTGGTGGTGCTTATGATTTCGAAATAATATTTCAATATTTGGCAGAATTATTCTATCAATTAGGTAATTCTGATAGTGCGTATTATTACCAGGTACAATACACGGAAATTCGAGATTCTATTCGATCAGATCAAGTTTACCAAAAAGTGGCCGATGCAGAGGCTCGATATCAAGTAGCTGAAAAAGAAAAAGCCCTTTTAACCTCAGAAAAGGAAAAAGCACAAGCAGAACTTTTAGTCGTTGAAAAAAGTCGCCAATTATGGTTTACACTAGGAGGTATCTTTTTGATTCTACTAAGCGGAGGATTTATCTTTTATCGAACTAAAGAACAACAGAAAGTAAAATTAGCGCAAATACGGATTGAGGAACAGCAAAAAGGATTAGCTGCCGTTATTCAAGTTCAAGAGGACGAACGTAAAAGAATTGCTAAAGATTTGCACGATGGAATAGTACAACAATTGGGAGGCCTAAAACTCGGATTACAAAAAATATTCTCTAATAACGAAACCGCAGAAACCAAAAAAATTGTGAGCACATTAGATCAATCAGCTCAAGAATTGCGAGAGTTATCGCATCAAATGATGCCTCGCTCTTTAAGTGAATTAGGATTAGTTCCTGCTGTAGAGGATATGTTGGAAAATAGTTTGGGTCATTCTAAAATGGAACACCAATTTGAGCATTTTGGAATTACTGGTCGTTTTAAAGAAAATATTGAAATTGCCATTTACAGAATTGCCCAGGAGCTTATCAATAATGTGATTAAACACAGTAATGCTCATAAAGTCAATGTACAGTTATTCAAAAGTGCAAATTTTGTAATGCTCATTGTAGAAGATGACGGAAAAGGAATGAACCCAAATAATCAAAAAGAGGGAATTGGATTGATGAATATCTCCAGTAGGTTAGATACCATAAACGGGAAAGTGAATTTTGAACCAAGTCCCAAAAGTGGTACATTAGCTACAGTTAAAATTCCGGTTGATTAATCATACTCATTTCCTATATTTCTAGTTTAAAATAATACTCAAACGGGTAGTTGAACCCAATACCTTTATTCTAATTCAAAACACTCCTACCTACTCCATCCTCTGTGAATTGAAGATGTTCGAATCTTTGGTTTAAAAAATTTGAACCGAAACATAGAAAACATAACCGGTAATACAGCCGAACGATAAAAACTAAGGAAATCTCAAACAGAGTACTACTGTTTTTTTTGTTTTTCAAGCAGCAATGAGTAATAGATAAATCCTTTTTTGAGGGTTACGCCTGAATAATTTCGAGATTCAATTAAATAAGCCAGACCAATTGGTACATTTTAGAGAAATGGATAGGGTTTTTAGAACATTTATGATTCTTTGTTTTTTTATAAATTATTTAATTCTGAGATTTTCTGATATAAATCATCCGGCAAAAAAGGTTTTGAGATGTAATCATTCATTCCTGCTTTAATGCATTTTTCTCTTTCACCTTTAATGGCATTTGCAGTTAGGGCTATTATTGGGGTGTCTAAATTCAAGTCTTTTCTAATTTTTCTAGTCGCCTCCAGACCATCCATTTCGGGCATTTGCATATCCATTAATACTAAATGGTAATTTCTTTGTGTTATTTTATCCAATGCATCATACCCGTTAATGGCTTCGTACACATTTACATTCCATTTATTCATTAATTTACTAGCTAACAATCGGTTAATCCGGTTGTCTTCAACTAATAAAACATTAATTCCTTTGAGATTCTTTTCTATTACTTGGGCTTCTTCATTTTTTAAAATCACATCGCCATGACTAAGTTCTAAAGAAAAACTAAAAATAGAACCTTCTTCTTTTTTACTTTCTACCAATAATTCACCTCCAAAAAGTTTCACTAGCTCTTTTGAAATAGTTAAACCTAAGCCTGAACCTCCATATTTCCTGCTAGTAGAAACATCTTCTTGGGTAAAGCTATCAAATATTTTCCCCACTCGGTTGGCATCAATTCCAATTCCAGTATCTTTAACAGAAAACTTAATTACATCACTATTTTTATGGGATTTTACTAATTCAACAAATACATCCACACCACCTTTTTGGGTGAATTTTATGGCATTACCTATTAAGTTTACTAATATTTGATTTAGTCTATTGGGTGCGCTTTTATAATAAGTTTTAAGTTCAGGATCTTTAATCATCCTTAAATAAATTCCTTTTTCTTCTGCTCTTATAGATAAAGATTTTATTAGATTTTGTAAAATAGGATCTAAGGCAAAGTCAATTTCTTCGAAAGAAAATTTACCTGCAGAAATTCTAGACATATCTAAAATTTCGTTAATAATGACTAAAAGACCTTCAGCCGATGTTTGAATAGCACTTTGGTACTCCTCTTGCTCAGCGGTTAAATTGGTACCCTCCATTAGTCTTGACATTCCAATGATGGCATTCATGGGAGTCCTAATTTCATGAGACATATTGGCTAGGAACAACTCTTTACTTTTTAACGAATTTTCTGCAAATTCTCTAGTTTCAACCAAATCGGCCTCAATTTTTTTACGATGGGTAATATCAAAATGTACTTCAACTGACCCGGTAACATCTCCGTTAGCATTAATAATGGGTGCTACCGAAACCATCATCCACACTTTATGACCTTTTTTATGTTTTAATTGAATTTCGTCTAACCCAAAATAGCCTAGTTTTCTTTTTCCGTTTTGAGATTGTGTGAGGTCGTTATTTAATCTGTCATAGAGTAAACTATCTATTTTAATTCCGTTAATTTCATTTGGTGTATAGCCTAACATTTCACAAAATTTATTGTAAGCTGAAATGATGTTTCCCTCCAGATCGATTTCTACTAAACCGAGCTCCATATTTTCTATAATGTTTCTGTATTTGTCCTCTCTTAAAGCAACTTCTTGTTCTGCATTTTTTCGTTTGGCTATTTCTGTTTTTAAAATATCGGCAACACGCAATAAATCATTTTCTTCTATTTCTTTTCCATCAATACTTACATCTTTTATCGATTCTTTTAAAGATGCAAAAAGGATATTATGACGTTGTGATTCTTCATATAGTTTATTATTTGACTCGGTTAACTCCTCATGAGATAGTGCCATGATACGTGATAATAAAGCTCGCTCACTTTCATAGTGTTTATATGAATTACTGACCGACTCAATTAATGACATCATTTCAGCAGGAATTTTCTCTAAACTACCATAGGTTTTCTTTATTTGTCGTTGTAATAGTCTATGAATTTCATCCATAATTTAATTTAAGTAGTTAACAAAATTTATTCTCGCTATTATTGCTCAGAATATGTGGTAATGGTCATGGTTTGATTATGCAAGGAACAACCTACTGAATCAACCACTGGAGATATTTCACCGTTAGAATAAAAGCCTGTATAGTGAGCATCATTCCCAAATATTTCTTTAACAGATTCTACTTCTTCTTCCACACGCTGATCAAGAACAATTTTTCTACCAACACAGGAAATCATGAGTACAAACTCTGGGGTAGATCTTTTGGTATTTAGAAAAGTAGATTCTGCTGCACCTGCAGCACCATCAATTAATCGGTCAAAATTTGCCATCATAAAACGCACTTGTTTCCCCTGAGGTATATCACCCGCAAAGGTCATGGACCCAGCTGGCTCATCAATGGCTAAGATTGTTCTTACCAGTTCACTACCATCTTTTTCTAATACGCTTAGTGGGAACAATAATGCAGCTCCCGGCAAATCATCGGCCTTTTCGCCTAGGTACTTTTTGTATAATTCTAAAGCATTTTTACCATCTAATTCATAAAGTACGTTACCATTTGATTTGGTTACAGCTCTTAAAGGACCAAACTCATCCCAGCCTCCTTTGGAGCCGTGGTTTACTTTAAGTTCCTTACCATAGTGTGCAATCGCAACAATTTTTCCTGATGAAGGAACTGAGTTTAAGCCTACGTAGGTTTCATAAAATTTTCCAGAATCGGCTGCGAGACCACCCGTAATTAAAACTTCTTTAGGAAAAGAATCATTTAGGCCTTTTACCAAAAGATCACCATTAACTAGGTTTCCATCTGAAATTACCAAAATATGGTTTAAATCTTTTTGATCTATGTTTTTTGATAACTCTTTGGCGCAGTGATAACTAGATTCAAATTCATTAACGGCAATCTCAACTAATTTTAGTCGCGTTTTTTCATACTTTATTGCCGAGACCGAAATAGAATTTTCGTATACATTATCGTTTAGAATCTCGCCAGCGGTAGAGCTCATCACAATATTGGCTTCTGGATATTGATCCTTTAAATACTCAAAATGTTCAGGTTGGTTTACATCATCTATCCCCCCAAAGGCTAGCACTAGATCTGCTTGTATTCTTTTAGAGTGTGGGTTTAAAACTTCCCATCCTTTTTTTTGCGTCCATATAGATTGTTCTATGATCATCTTTTTTCTTTAAAGTGGCTAATTATAGTATCGAGTTTTGGTTCAATGTTCAGCACAAGTTAGTTAATTTATATGACCGTTTTATAGGTATGACCAATGGTTTAAAAACATTACCAAATTAATTAAACTATTGAAAAAAAGCGAACGCAAACTCAATTAAACGGGGATATGATAAAATTCGCAGTTTTTTTTCAGGGCAAGATTTGCATGAAGACTTGCTTCATTTTATGTTTCCGAATATAAAATTAATATTACACCATGGTTAACTGCTTTATGCCCTCAAACTTTGGTAAGTAATGTTTATACTCTACTTTAGCAAGTGAGCACTAAGTTCTAAAAGGAGATGATAAATATAATTTTGGCTGACGACCATCAAATTATTATTGAAGGTATTTCAAATTTATTAGTAGACGAACCTGACATTCAAGTTGTCGCTACCTGTAAAAATGGTTCGGAGGTATTATCAGAACTTAAAACTCTCCAAGTAGATGTTTTATTATTGGATTTAGATATGCCTGTAATGAATGGCTTTGAATGTGCCGAGCAAGTTCAAAAGCGATTTCCGGAGGTAAAAATATCCATTCTTACCATGCACCAAGAAAAAGCACTTATTCAAAAATTTATTGAATTTGGGGTGAAAGGATATTTCTTAAAAACCATTGCAAAAAGTGAACTCATTCATGCTATAAAAACCATTGCAAATGGTGGTGAATATTTTCCATCGGATGTAACCAAAGCGCTTTTGCAAAAACAACCTATCATTCCGAGTATATCTCAAAGTCCGCTGCTTTCCTCTCTTACGGAGCGCGAAATAGAAATAATCCGTTTAATATCGCAAGGTTTCACCAATAAAGAAATGGCCGAAAAACTATTTATTAGTCCAAGAACAGCCGATACCCACCGCACCAATTTAATGCGAAAGCTCGACTTACATAACGTAGCTGAAATTGTAAGATTTGCCTTTCAGAATAAATTGGTGGAATAAATTATTGTGCGAAATTTTTGCTACCACTATTTTTTAGCTGCAATTACACTCATCTCTACCAATAATTCTGGTCGCGCCATTCTTGCCTCTACGCACGCTCGTGCTGGTTGATGTCCGTCTGATACCCAAGCATCCCAAACCTCATTCATGGCCGAAAAGTCTTTCATATCGCGAATGTAAATTGTAACTGAAAGGATGTGTTCTTTATCAGAACCTGCCTTTGCTAACAGTTCCACTACTTTTTCTAGAGTTGTTTCTGTTTGTTCTCTAATTCCTTTAGAGGAGTCTTTAGCCACTTGCCCACATAAATATATGGTTCCGTTATGCTCCACAATTCTACTCATTCGAGGGGTGGTTTCTGTTCTTATGATGGACATGCTTTTAGTTTTAACAATTCAAAAATATAAGATTACAACACTTCAAAATCAAACTTTAATCAGTTCAACGCAACAAATTCAATCAAACACTTTCTCTCAACCAATCCACTGTTTTCTGCATGGCTTCCTCCCGCACGGGTTTCTGACTCAGGTATAAGTCATGCATTCCATTATGAATTTCTATCATAGTAACATTCTTACCTAATTTAGGCCCAATCGCTTTCATATGATTAACATTCAGTACAATATCCGATTTCATTACTCTGTCTTCATGCTTTTTAGGTAGGTAAGAATCATGAGAATGTAATAGCAATACGGGAACCGTAATGTTCGAATTAGATTTCAATTCGTCTTGCGCATCCATTATGGCTCTACTCCAGTTAAAAAAAACCGGAAAGCCTTTAATGGGTTTCAAAGCTTTGTCAAAATACCATTCTCCTTTGTGATCTTCATGTATACTACTGGGGTAAATTGGAGGCAACATACCGTCTAATTTTCCAAACTTCATCATTGAACCCAGAAATTTTGTGAGTGGTTTTAGAATATTCCTTACCCCTGAAGGCATGTTTATTTCCAAAAAGGGAGAGTTTAATATCAATGCTGAAATTTGATTTTTTTGTTCTCCATAATTCATGTAGGAACAGGAAATCAAACCACCCGTTGAGTGCCCCATTAAAATGATTTCTTCATTATTAATCTCTCTTATCTTATGAATTGCAGCATCTATCTCTTCAAAATACTCATAAATGTTTTCGCAGTAGTTTGGATGTTGATGAGGCAAAATGGAATGTCCATATTTACGTAATTCTAGAGCACAAAAATCATAGCCCGACTCATCCATAAACGTAGCCACATGCGGGTGAAAAAAATAATCTATAAACCCATGAATATATAAAATCACAGGGCGTTTGTGTGTGTTTGAGTTTGCACTAATAAATGTAGCCTCTACTTCGCCTTCAAAATCAGGAGTTAATCGAAACTGCAAATAATTAAAATCCTTTACTTTCATATTTCAAAATTACATCACTAAAATACCTTAAAATCATAGTATTTCATTAGAATTTCAATTCAATAATTTTATAGGATTTGAACCATTAAACCTCAATCAAAATTCTATCTTTGCGCGCACTTTTTAATAATAAGTAGAGATGATAAAAATCACTTTGCCAGACGGCACTGTAAGAGAAGAACAAAGCGGAGTAACTGCTTTGGACATCGCTAAATCAATTAGTGAAGGTTTAGCTAGAAATGTATTATCAGCCAAAGTAAATGGCCAAGTTATTGATGCAACGCGCGGAATAACCGAGGACTCTACATTACAATTATTAACCTGGAACGATAAAGAAGGCAAAGATACCATGTGGCACTCATCTGCTCACCTAATGGCTGAAGCCCTAGAAGCTCTTTATCCTGGAATTAAATTTGGAATCGGACCAAACATTGAAACTGGTTTTTATTATGATGTAGATTTTGGTGATTATCACTTTTCTCATGAAGACTTCGCTAAGATTGAGGCTAAAATGAAAGAATTGGCTAAAAAGAAGTCTGAATACATCCGTAAAGATATTTCTAAGGCCGATGCTTTGGCGTATTTCACAGATAAAGATGATGAGTACAAACTAGATTTGATTAAAGATTTAGAAGATGGTACTATTACTCTTTACCAGCAAGGTGAATTTACCGATTTATGTCGTGGACCTCATATTCCGCATACCGGATTTATTAAAGCTATCAAGGTTTTAAGTACCTCTGGTGCGTACTGGAGAGGTGATGAAAGTAGAAAGCAGTTAACACGTATTTACGGTGTAACGTATCCAAAACAAAAAGAGCTTTCCGAATACTTAGAATTTTTAGAAGAAGCAAAAAAGCGCGATCATAGAAAACTAGGTAAAGAATTAGGTTTATTCACTTTCTCAGAAAGAGTAGGTTCTGGTTTACCATTATGGTTACCAAAAGGTGCCGAATTGAGAGAACGGTTAGAGCAATTTCTAAAGAAAGCACAAAAAGAATCTGGATACCAACCGGTAATCACTCCGCATATTGGTCATAAAGATTTGTACGTAACTTCCGGTCACTACGCTAAGTATGGTGCTGATTCGTTTCAACCAATAACTACTCCACATGAAGGAGAAGAGTTTTTATTGAAACCAATGAACTGTCCACATCACTGTGAAATCTTTAAATCATCTCCAAGATCATATAAAGATTTACCGGTTCGTTTTGCTGAATTTGGTACTGTTTACCGATACGAGCAATCAGGTGAGCTTCATGGTTTAACTCGGGTAAGGGGTTTTACTCAAGATGATGCCCATTTGTTTTGTATGCCAGAACAATTAAAAGAAGAATTTAAAAAAGTTATTGATTTAGTTCTTTACATTTTTAAAACTCTTGATTTTGAAAATTTCACAGCTCAAATCTCTTTAAGAGATCCGGAAGACCATGATAAATACATAGGATCAGACGAGAACTGGGAAAAAGCAGAAAGCGCAATTATTGAAGCGGTTGGCGAAAAAGACATTGATACTGTTGTAGAATATGGAGAAGCTGCCTTTTACGGGCCAAAGCTTGATTTCATGGTAAAAGATGCGTTAGGAAGAAGCTGGCAGCTAGGAACTATTCAAGTAGATTACAATTTACCGGAACGTTTCGAATTAGAATATACAGGTGCAGATAATGCCAAACATCGTCCGGTTATGATTCATAGAGCTCCATTTGGTTCTATGGAAAGATTTATTGCCGTTCTTACCGAACATTGCGCAGGTAACTTCCCATTATGGTTAACGCCTACTCAAGTGGCAATATTACCATTAAGTGAAAAATACAATGACCATGCGCAAAACCTTTTAAATCTGCTAAATAAATACGATATTCGCGCGCTCGTTGATGATCGTAATGAAAAAATTGGTCGAAAAATTAGAGATAACGAAATGAAAAAGATTCCGTTTATGCTCATTTTAGGCGAGAAAGAAGTTGCAGATAACACAGTTGCTGTAAGAAAACATGGTGAAGGAGATCAAGGAGTTATGTCTGTTGATGATTTCGCCAAATTGATAAATAATGAAGTTGCCCGCCAAACAGCGGGACTTGAATAAATAATTGTTTCACCTAACTAAAGGGAGGGCCAAGCCATAAAAAAACGAAGAAGAGGACCACGTGGTGGTCGGGTAATTAAAGAAGATCCGCACAAAATCAACGGAAAAATCACAGCTAGACAAGTACGTTTAGTTGGTGGTGAGGATGGTGATGCTGGAGTGGTATCTACAAGAGATGCATTAAAACAAGCGGAAGACGCAGGTCTTGACTTGGTAGAAATCTCAGCTAAAACCGATCCACCAATTTGTAAAATCTTAGACTACAAGAAATTCTTGTACGATCAAAAGAAGAAACAAAAAGAGATAAAAGCTAAAACGACTAAAGTTTCCATTAAGGAAATCCGTTTTGGACCAAATACAGATGATCATGATTACGAGTTTAAGAAAAAACACGCGGTTAAGTTCTTAGAGGAAGGTTCAAAGCTAAAAGCTTATGTATTCTTTAAAGGTCGTTCTATTGTTTTTAAGGAGCAAGGTCAAATCTTATTATTAAGATTAGCCCAAGAGTTAGATGAATACGGTAGTGTAGAACAAATGCCTAAGTTAGAAGGTAAACGAATGATTATGTTCATCGCTCCAAAGAAGAAAAAATAAACAAATACAATACATATAACACGTTTGAACGATGCCAAAAATGAAATCAAAATCTAGTGCTAAGAAGCGATTTAAGCTTACTGGTTCTGGAAAGATCAAAAGAAAACATGCTTTTAAGTCGCACATTTTGACTAAAAAAGCTACAAAAAGAAAACGTAATTTGACTAAAGATGGATTTGTTGATAAAGCAGATGCACCCTCTATCAAGCTACAATTAAACATGAACTAGAAATAGTTCAATAGGTTACATTGTTAAACCAGGAGCTGAGCTCAATGAAGTGTTTGAAAAAGCCGCTTTGTTCCAGAAAACTTTAAATTATGCCAAGATCAGTAAATAGTGTTGCCAGTAGAGCAAGACGAAAAAGAGTAATGAAACAGGCCAAAGGTTACTTTGGTCGTAGAAAAAACGTTTGGACCGTAGCAAAGAATGCCGTTGAAAAAGGTATGGCTTACGCTTACACCGGACGTAAACAAAAGAAGAGAAACTTCAGAAGTCTTTGGATTCAAAGAATTAACGCTGCAGCTCGTCAAGAAGGAATGTCATATTCTCAATTTATGGGTAAAGTGTCTAAAAACAACATCGAATTAAACCGTAAGGTTTTAGCCGATCTTGCTTTGAATAATCCGAATGCCTTCAAGGCAATCGTTGATGCCGTAAAATAATTTTAAACCGTATTGTATTGTTTGAGTCCTTGACGAAAGTCAAGGACTTTTTTTTTGCGCCTATTTTAATTTACAAATCAAAAGCTTTCATTAAAAATTCGGGAGTATTTTTACTTTTCAATAATAACTCAACCTTTTTAAATATAACACTAAAAACTCATAACCTCCTTAAAATCAACATAATTTTGCTTTGTATCATAGTATACCTAACATTTTTAAGACACTAAAACTATGTATTATGAAAGCACTACTATTTCTACTTTTTGCAAGTTTATTGTTGACATTTTCTCCCCTCTCAACAATATCTCAAACAACTACCACCTTATTAAATGAAAATTTTTCCAGTAACTCCACTCCCTCCGGATGGAGCAATTCTGAACCTTCTGGGTTTACTGGGAAATGGGAATTCAATGACCCCTACAATAGAAATATTTCTGGGGGTAATTTCTCTGGTAACTATGCTTTAGTAGATAGTGATGGTATTGGAAATGGCAACAGTCAAAAAACAAAACTTACCTCGCCTGCCTTTGATGCGAGTGGATACACCACGGTAACCTTAGAGTATGATTACCAATACCGTGATTATAATGGGCCAGAATCTTGTAAAGTTCAAGTATATAACGGCTCAAGTTGGGTCACGGTAACCACATATACCTTAGGAGACGAAAACTATAGTGACGTAGACCATGTTACGGTTGACATTACCTCAGATATTGCCAATGCCACCAATGCTAAAGTGCGTTTTTTTTACCGAGGTGAATATGATTGGTGGTTTGCTCTAGACAATGTAAAAATTACAGGTGAGATCCCTGCAATAACAAGTTTAGGAGAGGAGGAACAGGGCCAGGCGGCATTGATAATTCTGATAATGAACTATGGTTTATTGCGGAAGGAAACACGTTTACCGATAATGGAACAACCTCAGCCAGCAATAATTCATTTATTAAACAATGGAATGATCTTTCAGGAAACAATAACAATGCTCTTCAAAACACTTACAGTTACCGCCCAAAACTTTTAACTAATCAAGTAAATGGATATTCAACCGTTAAATTTGACAACAGTAATGACCGTATTTTATCCTCCGGTATTTCTACCAACGATGAATTAACTGTTTTTGTAGTTTTAAAGCAAAATACCTTAACATCCAATAATTCAGGAGTAATTCATGCGGCTCCATCCGGAGATGCCTTTTCTACCGATGCATCAACAAAATCGGTAGGAATGTGGGTTCAAAATAATGGCAAACTATGGGGGCGTGGAGTACAAGATAACGGTAGTCAACAAAACTTACCTAAAAATACCACCATATCTACAGGGCAGTTTTACTATATCTCTCAAAATTATACAGGATCTCAAATACAACAATTTGTTAATGGGTCCTTAGCCGGAACCGTGAACTACGATGGCTCGATAAGAAGCTGGACAGATTTTGGGTTTGGACGCCAAGGAAATGAGTCTATGGGAGGCGAAATTGCTGAAATGATAGTATTCACCACCTCATTGGGCGAAGCAGAACAAATAATTGTAGAGAACTACTTAGCAGCAAAGTATGGTTTATCTAGTTCTTCAAATGATTATTATACCCAAGATAATTCTGGCCCCGGTCACTTTGATCATCATGTAGCCGGCATTGGAAAATCCTCAGACGGAACTAGCATCACTGCATCTAGAGGTTCTGGAATAATCTCCATGAAATCTGAATCTAATTTAAGCAATGGTGATTATTTATTTTGGGGAGAAAATCAATTAAACTCTGATTACTCATTTAGCACCTCCTCTGCAGATTATTTAGAAAGATTAAGTAGCATTTGGCGAGTAAGTACCCGTAATTCTCCTGGATTAGTTTCTGTTTCTGTGTTAGCTTCTGAGCTAAATCTCTCCGCAATGAGTTCTTGTGCTGAATTGAAATTAGGAGTTTCTAACTCTAGTAACTTTCAAAGCAAAACAACATACTCACTAACCCTAGTGGATGGAGAATACGTAGCAAACAACGTTTCATTTAATAATGGCGATTACTTTTCTTTCGAATATCAAGATGTGGTAGCCATTGACCAAAATGGATTCCACAACGGTTCTGGGTTTTCAAAAGAACCAAACACTTTTGACGAGTGCTATAAACTTCTGGTAACAAGCAATGCTAACGGCAATTTTAACATAACTACTAATGCACATGTGCGCGAAGTAGAAGTGGAAGCTGGTGGTGTTATTACCATTGGTGCCGATAAATACCTTGTGGTAAATGGTAACATTGTGAATAATGGAACCATCAACATTGCTGAACATGGTTCTTTAACTCAAAACTCTACTGGAGTTAACGCTAACTCTGGTTCCGGAACCTACTCCATTACACGTAGTGGGAACTCAAGTGCCAACAATTACAACATTTGGTCATCGCCTATTCAAGACGCACCTCTTACCGGGGTTTTCTCTGGAACCAATCCTTGCGATATTTGGACTTTTGAAGAAAGTTCTCAAACCTGGAAATACGATTTCACAGCGGGATACTCCACCTCTTGTAATGGCAACTCAGTTTCTTTTTTAGCTACTGATGTTATTGCTGGTGGCGATGGAGATATGAATGCTACAAGAGGATATTTTATTCCTGGCGCCTCTTCTGCTTCAAGAGTGTATAATGGAGAGGTAAATAACGGAGATTATTTTACTCCAATAAAAACTACCAATCTTGGTAATCCAGGAACCACAAATTGGAGAGACGATGATTGGAATTTATTAGGAAATCCGTATCCAAGTGCTTTAAGTGCTGATGATTTCTGGCAAGAAAATGCCATTGATAATCCTAGAATTACTGATGCACTTTATTTTTGGGATGAAGCGAGTAGCTCTGGTGGTTATAACCAAGATTCAGATTACGCTTCATGGAATGAGTCTGGTGGAGTAGCTTCTGGTAACTCTAACAACAGACCCCTAGGCAATATAGCAAGCGGACAAGGTTTTTGGGTGGTAGCCAACCAAAGCACCAATGTGATGTTTAAAAACTCCATGAGAGCAAACACTAACAATCAATTCTTTAAAGCACAACCCTTTGATAAGCACAATGCTTGGTTCAGCTTTAGCTCACCAGCTAATCATATCAATAAAATTTTAGTGGGCTACAACGATATAGCCACTGATGGCATAGATGAGAGGTATGATGCACATAAATTAATTGGGAATAGTCCGGTAAGATTTGCCTCTTTAATTGACGGAGATGAATTCTCCATTCAGTCTTTAAGTAATATTCCGTTAAACTCACAAAAAGTTATTCCGCTTGTAGCTTTCACCTCTGAAAATGGGATTCATACCTTTTCCAACTACGACAGAGAATATATTCCAAATGGCTTTAAAATATATATTAGAGACAAATATTTAGGTATTGATTTTGACTTAGGCACGGGTGATTACGAAGTTGACCTAGTGGCTAACACTACCTACTCTAATCGCTTTGAGTTAGTATATAAAAACCTTGCAGAGAAAGCCATTGGCCCTGGTGCAGTAAAAGATGGCGTTTTAACTAAACCAAATTTGACTAGCCAAATTTCTGGTATTGAAGAGGAAACTCAATCTCAATTTAAACTTACTTATTCTGAAAATGGCTATTCAATAACCAACCATCACGGAATTAATGGACTCGTTAAGGTAATGGATGTTACTGGAAAAATCATTTGGACCAACCAAGCCATCAACACCACTTCCGTATTAATCAACCTAAACAACCATACCACTGGAATTTACTTCATTGAGGTAACCAGCAATGGGGAACGGGTTTACCAAAATAAAATCATGAGGCAATAATTTCATGTATGGCTGAAAAGGAATTTGAAATGGCACCCAAACCCAATTCTTGCCAACAACCTCTTAACTCATGCATTAGTTTGATTAGATTAGATTATCAACACTCAAAAATCCATGAGTAAAATAGTGGGCACTTCTTGTGATGAGAGGAGCCCATTTTTTTTGGGGGCTTTTGATTAAAACCCAAATCTTTTAACATTAAATTCATCATGTTTTTAAGCTTTTGAAATAATGCCAACTGTTTTCAATATACGGTATAAAATTTTGTTTAATACCATATTCAAATACATTTGAAACGTAAAATTGTGATTGCACACATCACAAGAACATTAAACTACACACAAATGAAAACTAAATTACCACTTCTGGTAGCATTTATGCTACCCTTATTAGGTTTCAGTCAAACCACCATTGTTGATGAAGATTTTTCTTCCGGATCCTTGCCTTCTGGCTGGACCAACGTGGCAAATGTAGCCGGCAACAAACTTTGGACATTTAACGACCCCGGAAATAGAAATATTTCTACCAATAATTTTTCGGGAAATTATGCCATTTTTGATAGTGATGAGCATGGCACCGCTGGCACCCACAATGCTACCTTAACAACACCATCTTTTAATGCTGGCTTATACGCCACAATTACATTGGAGTTTGATCATAACTACAATGAATATTCTGGAGATGAGATATGCAAAATAGAGGTTTACAATGGTTCTTCTTGGGTAACAGTTGAAACCTATCAAGATGGAGATGAAAATGATTTTGTATCAATAGACATCACATCAGCCGCAAACGGAGCTTCAAATGCAGCAATTCGATTTAATTATGAGGGAGACTACGATTGGTGGTGGGCATTAGACAATGTTAAAGTAACTGGAGAATCTCTAGCCACAATAAATACCCAAGGCCCTGGAGGAGTAGGATCA
>JBMYWA010000030.1:0-25092 GCA_049606935.1 Salibacteraceae bacterium | reverse complement strand
TACAAATCCCCCCAAATCAATATCTTCAATCATGAGCGCCTCTGTAGCCACGTAGGCCGGTGAAATTGGGTTGTTAAATTGAAATTGATAAAATATGGGTGTTTCATTAACGGTGTTATAAATTAGTGTATCCCTACTAGTTCGTTCCAAATCGCTATAATCCCAAATGGAATTAGGTCCAGTAATTTGAACATCCATTGAGCTGCTTGTTCCATTTGACCTTAGGTAATTTTGCCCCGGTTGAGGAAGATCATCTTTGTCAATGGTGATTTGGGCTGTTCCCGAAAGGCTCAAAAGAATAGAAAGCAGAAATACGAATGGTTTCATGGAAAAAATGTTTTCTCAAAGGTAGGTTTTGTAGGGCATAAAAAAAACCGTTTTGATTAGGGCAAAACGGTTTTTGGGGTAAGAATTGTAAAGGCTCCCCCCTTTACAATATTGAGATCATTATTTGATACAAATTTAAATGGGGATTCTAGTGTGAACAATAGGGGATACCCCTTATTTTAGTTCTTCCAAGTTTAACTCGGCTTTTTCCCAAGCCGCCATTATATCTTCCAATTCTTTGCTTTTTTCGGCATGTTTGGAATACAATTCTTGCGGGTTGGTATCAGCCGTCTCGGAGAGTTGTTTCTCAATGTCTGAAATTTCTGATTCTAACGTGTCTATTTTCTTTTCAAAGCGTTGAATATCTTTGGTTAGTTTGCGCTTTTTCTTTTCTAACTCTTTCTTTTCTTGATAATCGTTCTTTCCGTTAGATTCTTTTTTGCTTTCCGAGGTTGGAGCTTTCAAACTACTTTGCTTTCCGGTAGTTTCAAATTCTCTGAAATTATTAGATTGGTGTTTTTGTAAGAAATCGTTGATAGGACCAAGATGTTCTTGTACTTTACCATCAATAAATTCAAATGTTTTATCGGTTAACCCATCTAAAAAGTCTCTATCATGTGAAACCACAACTAAGGTGCCGTTATACTCAGATAGTGCCAGTTTAAGCATTTCTTTTGATGCAATATCTAGGTGATTTGTAGGTTCATCCATAACCAAAAGGTTTCTAGAAACCAATAACATTTTTGCCAATGCTAACCTTGATTTTTCACCCCCGGATAGCACTTTCACCTTTTTGTCCATGTCGTCTTCCTTAAACAAAAAGGTTCCTAAAAGGCCTCTCATTCTAGCAGGGTTAGTCCATTCGTTGGTGGCAATGTTTTCAATGGTTTGGTAAACTGTAATATTAGTATCCAGAGTATTTTCTTGAACCTGGGCGTAATAATTCATTTCCACATTATGACCTAAGGTAATGGAGCCTTCGTATCTTTCATCTTCACAAAAAAGTTTCAAAAAAGTAGATTTACCCATTCCGTTTTGTCCTACTAAAGCTACCTTCTCGCCTCGGTTAACCTCTAGATTTACATCCGTAAAAATTTGATTTGGACCATAGGCTTTAGCTACCGACTCTGCTTTAAGAACTACTTGTCCCGCACGTTTTGCATCTGGAAATTTAAATTGAATACTGCTGCTGTCTACAATATCAATTTCAATACGCTCTACCTTATCTAGTTGTTTTTGTTTAGATTGAGCTGCTTTAGCTTTGGTTGCTTTGGCTTTAAAACGCTCAATAAATCGCTCTTGTTGTTTAATGTAATCTTGTTGGTTTTTTTGAGCGCGAAGCTGTTGTTCAACACGTTCTTCTCTTAATGTAAGATACTTAGTATATGGAACCTTATAATCAAAGGTTTTGCCCATTACAATTTCAATAGTTCTATTGGTAACATTATCTAGAAACATTTTATCGTGAGAAATCATCATGATGGCTCCCTGATAGGTAGACAAATAATCTTCTAACCAAATAATGGCTTCAATATCTAGGTGATTGGTTGGCTCATCCAGTAACAAAAGAGTAGGTTGAATTAATAAAAGCTTGGCCAATTCTACTCTCATTTGCCACCCCATACTAAACTGAGTCATTTTCATATTCAGTTTTTCTCGGGTAAATCCAAGGCCTATTAAAATTTTCTCTGCTTTGCTTTCTGGGTTGCCTTGATCAATGATATCTAAACGTTCATGTTTAAGCGTGAGGTCATGTATTAAGGTATGATACGCATCGCTTTCGTAATCGGTTCGGGTTTCTAATTGATGGTTAATATCGTCAATTTCAGCTTTAAGTTTATTTGACTCTTCAAATGCACTTAATGCTTCTTCAAGAACAGTTTTTTCTGATTGAAACATAAGTTCCTGGGCTAGGTATCCTAAACTTTCATCAGAAGAAATGGTTACCGAACCAGAATCTACTTTTTGACGACCCATAATAACTTTCATCAAGGTAGATTTACCAGCTCCATTTTTACCCACTAAACCAATGCGGTCTCTTGAATTTACAAGAAATGAAATGTCTTTAAATAAATCTATTCCTGAAAAGGATACTGAAATGCCGTTTATTCCTATCACTGCGAAAACTGTTAATTATGAAATTATCAATTTGCAAATTTATGAGATAGGGAAACATGACAAACCAAATGCCTAATTAACTTAATTTTGCAGGCTAATATTTATACCATGAGAAGAATTTTTACGCTTTTATTTTTATTACCAATTTTTGCGTTTTCGCAACCATTTGATATTTCCACAAAAACTTTGAACTTTCCAAATGTTAATTATCTAAATCAAGATAGCTTGAAATTAACTCTAACCAATACCTCAGGATACAATATATCGGTTATTGGTATTGATATGTTTTCGGTTTATGGTACAGAACCCTTTTATGTAAAAGATTCGGTATTTACAATGACTCCTGGAAATGACCATGATATTTGGGTTTATTTTGAACCAGAGCAAAATATATTGCACCAACTGCAAGCGGTAATTCGCACAGATTTTAGAGGGGATTATTTAATAGAATTAAATGGGGAAGGCCATTTCGCTAACACCTATTATGCGGGTAGTTACAATAAAAGAGAAGAAGATTTGAAAGCAAGTCTGAAATCTATAACCGGACAAGGTTATAATTCTCATTCATACAGTGCTGCTAGAGATGAAATGTATGGAAATATTGATAACGTAAACGGTGATGTTGAATGTGTATATACCGGAAGAGTAGCCACATTTAATGATAGACCCGGTGCGAATGCCAATAGCTTTAATTGTGAACATACATTTCCTCAGGGATTCTTTAGTCAGAACCTACCAATGAGAAGTGATATTCATCATTTGTATCCAACAGATGTGTCGTCTAATAGTCAAAGAGGTAACTATGAATTTGGAGTTGTAACAGGAAACCCAAGTTGGTCTCAAGGAGGTTCTAAAAAAGGAAGTAACGGATCTCAAACCGTATTTGAACCAAGAGATGTACATAAAGGCACGGTAGCTAGAGCTTTGTTTTATTTTGTTTTAAGATACCAAGACTATTCTAATCATGTACAAGGTCAAGAATCTACCTTAAGAAATTGGATGGATATGTATCCTCCATCTGCATGGGATATTCAACGTAACAACGACATATACGCTTTTCAAAATAACAGAAACCCGTTTGTTGATTATCCGCAATTTATTAAGCGAATTGCATCCATTTCTGGAAATTCAGTAGCCCCAACGAATAAGGCTCTTTATGTATCTAGAGATACCGTGGATATGATAGGAGAAGTGGATAGTACTTTATATACCGTAAGTTTGATGAATGCTGGAAATGAAACAGTTACTATAACAGATTTTAGAATTTCAGAAACTACAAATTTTGATTTTGAAGTGGCTGAAAGTGATAGAGCACTTTTACCTGGTGAAGGCTATGAAGTTAGAATTCGAGTAACACCAACTATTGCTTCTAATGTAATGGAAACTTTGAGTTTTGATACAGATGTTCCAGGAATGGGCACGGTTGATGTGACTTTATTAGGCGATTGGAATTCATTGTCTTCTGTTGAATTGGCTAAAAACAATTCGTTAAAGGTATTTCCAAACCCAACTCAAGGTCAAGTATCTATTTCTTGGGAAGGACACTCCAACTATGTGGTAAATGTTTACGGACTTAGAGGTGAAAAATTAATGTCTAGGAACATAGAAAATGGTTCGAATGATATTGAACTAAATAATTTTGCCAAAGGGTTATATATCATTGAGGTTTCTAATAATGATGAGGTAGTTCGTTCTTCTGTGGTGGTAGAATAGTAATATAAAATTAAAGGAAACGGCTTCATTATGTAGTGAAGCCGTTTTTTTGTGCTTTATTTTTTGAGTTTTTCCTCAAATACTTTTTTAAATTTATCCACTTTAGGTTGAATAACTAGGCGGCAATAACCCTCGTCACCGTGTTGGTTAAAGTAATCATTATGGTAATCTTCAGCAGGGTAGAAAACATCAAATTCAGTAATCTCGGTAACTATTGGGTTTGCATAAATTCCGGCTGTTGTAAGTTTATCTTTTAACTGGGTAGCCGTTATTTTTTGCTCCTCAGAGGTATAAAAAATAGCTGAACGGTATTGGGTGCCTACATCTCCACCTTGTCGGTTTAACGTGGTTGGATCATGTACCTTAAAAAACACTTCTAAAATTTCGGTAAATGAAATGATTTTAGAATCAAATTCAATTTTAGCTACTTCTGCATGTCCAGTTGTTCCATTACATACCTCTTTGTAACTAGGGTTTTTTATGAATCCCCCAGAATAACCAGACTTAACACTAATAACTCCATTAAGTTGCTGAAAAATGGTTTCGATACACCAAAAGCACCCAGCCCCTAAAATAGCCGTTTCAATTTTTGATTCGTTTATCATGAGTCGTTTATTTGATTATCAAAGGTACTTTCTGTAATTCATAAATTGGTCATGTAATTTACAGTTTTGGTTTTTCAATATTCTAATGCGAGTTACATTTGTAGTTAAATCAATTTTTATGAAGGTAATTTCTACAAATATTGCACAACCCAAAACTATTGTTTTGGGTAAAGAAACGGTTCAAACAGGCATGTTTAAAGTGGGCTTTTCAGAAGGTGTTTATTTAACCAGAACTGGAGTAAAAAATGATGCCGTGATTGATACCCGTTACCATGGAGGAAAGGATAAAGCTTGCTATTTGTTTGGGTTTAACAATTACCATTTATTTCAAGAAAAATTTCCTAATTTGGATTGGAGCTTTGGAATGTTTGGCGAAAATTTAACCATAGATGAATTGGATGAGTCTAAACTTATTATTGGATCGGTTTACCAGGTAGGAGAAGCGGAGATAATGATTAACGAACCCAGACAACCATGTTCAAAACTCAATTATCGTTTTGAATCAAATCAGGCTGTAAAAGTTTTTGCTGATGCACCGCATCCAGGAGTTTATGTTCAGGTTTTAAAAGAAGGAGTGGTAAAAGCGGGTGATGTGCTAAAGCCCGTAGTAACGGGTGGTGGAGTAGAAACTATTTTGCAACGGTATAGGTATAAAATGAATCAATTTACCCCAGCAGATAAGGAAGCTCTTTTTAATGCAAAAAGGAAACAATTAATTACTAACGGTAAGCAAAAAGTAATTGACAATGCCACGGTTTACGTTAAAGAATTATTAGAGGGAGAAGGATCTGGTCATGATTGGTGGCATATTAAAAGAGTTACTGATTTAGCAATGACAATCTCCAAAGAATATTCTGAAAGTAACTTATTTATTGTTCAATTAGCCGCATTGCTTCATGATGTGGGCGATCATAAATTTCATAATGGTGATCATACGGTTGGACCAAAAATGGTTAAGGAATGGCTAGAAAATAATCATGTACAGCAGGAGGATATTGCGAAAATTGTAAATGTGGTTAAAGAAATTTCCTACAAAGGAGCAAAAGTTGACACTCCTATGAGCTCTATTGATGGAGAAATTGTACAAGATGCGGATAGGTTGGATGCTATTGGTGCAATTGGTATTGCGCGAACCTTTGCATATGGGGGGAATAAGAATCGGGAGATGTATAACCCAGAGCACAGGGTAGAAGATCATGATGATTTTGAAGCGTATAAAAAAACCACGGGGCCTACCATTAACCATTTCTATGAAAAATTGTTATTGTTAAAGGATAGAATGAATACTAAATTTGGTAAGGAACTGGCCCAAAAACGCCATGAATATATGGAAGGTTTCTTGGAAGAGTTTTATCAAGAATGGGATGGTAAAAGGTAGTGATTTAACTGCATTCTATAATAATCCTAATTACTCAATGATTAAGTAATGTATGGAATTGTAAAAAACTTAAAACCTAACCTTACCCAAAATAGACTATTATATAGGGGTAAGGCTTTACCACGATTTTAAATTGTAAAAAATGCTAGCCAATGAACAACTTTTTCCTGTATGAAATTAAACGAATAAACAAGAACAAAGAGTCATGTAAAACTACGAAGAACGCAGCAAGGTGAGCGTTCCTTTATGTTCTTTTCCATTAATGGTGTAGATATAAAAGTAAACACCATCAGGGAATTCTTTTCCGGTAGAAGACCTGCCGTTCCATGTATGAATACCACCCGTTGATTGATGAACTACTGCACCATTTCTATTAAAAATAACAAGTTCAATACAGCCAGATAAATCACCATTACTAGTTATTTCAAAGAAATCATTTATTCCATCACCATTTGGAGTAAACACGTTAGAAACCTCAATGTTTACTAGACTATCAAAACTTGGTCCTGTAACCGATGAAGTAACCGTATCTACACAACCATCTGGTGAAGTGGTGACTAATGAAACCAATGCGGTATTATTGTAGTCGAAAATTAATACTGGATTCTCTTCAGTGCTAGCTAGTTGACCGTTAATGTACCATTCATAACTAGAAGCTCCAATGCTGTTTTCCTGAACCTCAACCCCTATACCGTCACATGTTGGTATTACATCATAAGTGAATGATGCGGTTGTAATTGCTAAAGTTTTCAAATTAAAATTTAAAGTATCCCTACAATTATTGGCATCGGTAACGGTTACACTGTAATTTGAAACGGTTCCAGTAGTAATTGTTGGCGATGCTGAAGTAGGGTCAGAAACTGCACTTGGCGGAGCCCAATTGTATGTGAAAGGGGCATTTCCGTTTATTGTTCCCGTGGAAAGTTGCATTTCAATATTTGAGCAAACTGCTGTATCAGTATTTCCTGTAGCCCTAAATACTTCAACAATAACACTGTCATACGCTTTACAACCTAAAGTATCAGTAACTTCTACAAAATAAACTCCATCGGTATTAGTAGTCACTAGAGGATTGGCTAACCCATTAAAATTCAAGCCATTTGAAGGTGACCATAAATAAGTTGACCCGGGAGGTCCCGTTGGGTTTCCTCCTAAAGTGGTGGGTAATGATTTACAGGCCTCAACTGTGTCGCCAGCATCTGCGATAGGTAACGACTGATAATTTACTAAAATAGAATCAACCGCTTCACATAAGCTTCCATCGGTTAGAGTAACTGAATAATAGGTGCTTATTGAAGGAAAAGCTAATGGGTTGTTAATTGTACTATCAGATAAAGTACTACCATTATTCCATGTAAAGGAACCTGTACCAAACGCAAAAATTTGTGTGGTATCTCCTGCGCAAACAAAAGTATCTGCAGACATAGATAAAGATGGAGATGGTAATAATGTAACGGTAACCGAATCGGTGCCTTTACAGGTATCATTACTTGTTAAAACCACGTAGGTAGTTGTGCTAGTGGGTAAAACACTAGGATTTGCGAGTTGATTATTATTCATGTTAGTAGCAGGCGACCAAAGGTAGGTAGTACCCAAAGGAGCAGTGGGGCTACCACCAAGAATAAAAGAATCTCCGTCACAAACATTCATATCCAATCCTGCATCTGTTGGAACGGTAGAGTTTACGGTAATAATTGCCGTATCATTTCCTTCGCAACCATTTGCATCAAAGTAATTTAAGAAATAGGTTTGATTGGCTGGTGGATATAATTTTGGATTTCCAATGGTGGTATTTGAAATAAAAACATTTGGGCTCCAGGAAAAAGTGTTTCCAACGGCCATCATATCTAAGGTGTCACCTGGACATAAAAAGAAATCACCGTTTGCTCCAGAAGGAATCAAATTATTTACGTTAACGGTAACAGAATCTAAGCCTACGCAACCTCGCGCATTTGTTAAACTTACCACATAAGTAGTAGTGGTGGTGGGAGAGGCTATTGGATTTGGCAAGGATGGATCATTTAACCCTGTAGTTGGGCTCCATGAAATGGTATTGTTAGGGTTTTGTGAGGTAGGAGAGCCTCCAATGGTAACAGGAATTGCCTCACAAGTTGTTTGGTCAGAACCTGCATCCGAAACAACATCGGATAGAATTACATTTCTAGAAATAGGACCATCAATACAACCGTTTTGATTTGTGGATGTAACCGATAATGTACCAGTTGTTTGTCCAGGGTTCCAAATAACACCAATAGTAGGAGTTCCATTTCCTGTAGCAATGGTTCCTCCAGTTACTGTCCAATTATAGGTTACATTGGCTAAAGTGTCTGCAGAAAATGTAGAAGGATTGTTGTCAATACAAATTACTGTATCACCATAAATTGTTGATGGGCCCTCAAACGGAAGTACTTTTATGTATAGTTCTTGCGGTAAAGGTAATGGAGGACAGTTACTATCAGTTACAACAACATCCACCAAGTATGGAACTGTACTACCTTGAGCACAGGTGGTATTCCAGCAAATAGTACCCGTTACGCTACCAAGTCCGGTGACTGGGCTAGTTACTGTTGCGGGAGGATTTGTTAAGGTAGAATTGAATATATCTGAACTAGCCACAAATTCTAAAGGATCCCCATCCAAATCATTGTATTCCAGATCAAAACAAATGTTTAAGCCCGCCTCTACCTCATAAGTTAAGGGGTTTATTGCCGTAGAATCTAAATTTGAAACGTCTTGAACAGGCATGTTGTTGTTTGGGCAATCATCTGCAATTAACTGCATATTTCTTCGGGTTACCCCTACAATTACGCCATTACGATATTCGGTAATTTCAATTGAAGCTACATAAGTTCCCTTTACATTGGTTAGGAATCTTGTTAATCCGGTGTTGGGATCGGTAGATGAGAAACCTCCGGCTCCCAGTAAATTGGTCAGACTATATCCTGCAGCGTAATTAACAATTGGAGGCGGAATGGTGTACGGGTTCATAAGCGCATCAAAATACTGAAGAACTGGTGGGTTGGCGGTTCCACCTTGGCCAGTAACCCCAATAAATGGGCTTGCTAACGAATAAACTAAAGAGTCACCATCCGGATCAGTAGCGTTGTTAGATATGTACGAGGTGTCTGTTCTGCATATATAAGATAAGAGAGTATCTGTAAATTGTGCAGAGGAGTTTGTTACAAGCCCGCTTGAATTTGCAGGTATCCAAGTAGTGTAAGCAAATGATTGTGTGCCCGAGAAAGTTAAGTTATCAATTAATGGTGGACGACAACAACGATCATAAACTACCCAATAACCTTGAGTAGAGGTGGGTAAAGAAATATTTCCTTCATAACGCACTAGGTAAACACATACATCGGCAAGTAAATTGAAAGGATCGCAAATTTGAGGAAGATTAGGATCAACTTCGTTCGAATCTATCCTTGTTAAGTCAATATCGGCAAAATAAGGAATTCCAGTACTGGGTGCTAAAACGCCTTCATAAATACCAACATTAATAAAAGCTTCCGGAAATCCACCTCCGGGCCCCCAATTAGTGGAGTTACAATCCATGTACGCATCTAATGTTATTTTATAAATGGTATTGTTTGCATTAAATGGATCTGGGCCTACAAATTCATATCCAATATTTCCACCTATTAAATGTGTACCTAGGGACTGGATGGAAAAAATAAGAAATGGTATTAAAAAAAGAAATTTTTTAATGTTTGTATAGCAGGTGCTTGAGTATTTTTCTTTCAAAATCAGCGTGTTATATTCAGTGAGTTGAAAATCAACCAAAATTTTATTTGTTATGATAATCAGGACGCAATTTAATCTAAAAGAGTTGGTTTTACAAGTTAATAATATTCACTAAATCACTTACTTGAGAGGGTTAGTGTTACAACGTTTATTTTAATTGCCGTTGATGCTTTCTTCGTTCTTTTTCAATTAGTAAATCGGTTAATTCCTTACCCATTTGGCCTGCAATTGCCGAGTTTTCCTCTGCTCTCCTTGTTAGGTATGGCATGGTTGCTTTTACTGGGCCATAGGGAAGATATTTGGATACGTTATACCCCGCATCCGCTAAATTAAAACTAATGGTGTCGCTCATGCCTTTAAGCTGCGAAAAATATATTCTTCTGTCGTTATTTTCTAAATTGTATTCTAGCATTAAGTTTACGAGTTTCATTGAACTTAATGCATTATGGGTTCCATTACAAATCTCTACATGATCAATATTTTCAACCATCATTTTTATGGCTAAGTCAAAGTCATGGTCAGTAGCTGCTTTGTTGGGTTGAATAGGAGTTTTGTACCCCATATCTAGGGCGCGCTTATTTTCTTTTTCCATATAAGCACCTCTAACAAATTTGACACCTAGAATCCAGCCTTCTTTTTTAGATTCAGCTAGTAATTTTTTTAGATGATCAATTTTATCCCATCGATACATTTGAAGTGTTTGAAATACAATGGCCTTTTCTTTATTGTAAACGCGCATTCTGCTTTCTACTAATTTATCAATAGCCGGTTGAATCCATGTTTCTTCTGCATCCACATAAATGGGTACTCCTGTTTTGTAAGATGCTTTGCAAATTTCTTCAAAACGGTCAATGGCTGCAAGGTATTCGAGCTTCTCTTTTTCGGAGAGTGGTTCTCTTGCGGTAACTTTTTCTAGTAAAGCAAAACGGGCAATACCGGTAATTTTCATACAAGCTACTGGTATTCCATCTGTGGTTTCTGCTTTATTAATTACTTCAATTATTTGTTCCTTTGTATCATCAAATATTTTCTCTGATTCAGCTCCCTCAACTGCATAATCTAATATAGAACCAATTTTTGAATGAGATAATTCTTTTACTTTTTTCAAGCTTTCATTTAAATCTACCCCGCCACAAAACTGTTTGAAAACTGTAGCTTTAACAATTGGAGATATGGGTAGCCTTAAAGCCAATGCTAAATTGCTCAATGAAGTTCCTACTTGTACCAATGTAGGATTTTGCATTAGCTTGAACATGGTGATAGAAAAGTCAAGTTCTTTATCTGTTAAATGAGAAAAAGCAATTTCTGTGTTATCGAAAGAAACCTTTGATTCTTTTTTACCTTGAGTAGCCATATCCAAAAAATTATTAGGCCGCAAATTTACATCAATTATGAAATTTGGTGTATCAAAAATCAATGATTTACATCATAGATATTTCATAATTAGTAGCAAAAGTAACGGTTATTCCTTGGTGTCTTTTTCTAATAATTGTTGGTCATATAATAGTTTATACAACCCATCATTTTCAATTATTTCAGAATGTGGACCGGCCTCTACTATTTTACCTTCATCCAATACTATAATGTGGTCGCAATGTTTAATTGATGAGATTCTATGCGAAATTATGATAGTAGTTCGGTCTTTCATAAAACCATTTAAATGTTTCAAAATGGTATCTTCTGTCTCCGTGTCTACTGCTGAAAGACTGTCGTCTAGTATTAGTATTTGTGGGTCAGTAATTAGGGCTCTCGCAATTGAAATTCTTTGTTTTTGCCCTCCTGATAAAGAAACCCCTCTTTCGCCAATTTCGGTGGAAAAACCATCGGGCAGGTTTATGATGTTATTGTAAATATCAGCTTTAACGGCAGCTTCTTCAATATCCTTTTGTGTTAGGTTTCTTTTTGATGCGCCAAATGCAATATTATTTCCAATGGTATCTGAAAAAAGAAAGACATCTTGGTTTACATATCCAATACTTTGTCGTAGACTCGATAAATTTAGTTGGTCAATTGGTTTTCCGTCCATATAAATATGACCGTTATTAATATCATATAAACGAGCAATAAGTTGAGCAATCGTAGTTTTTCCAGAACCTGTTCGTCCAGTAATTGCTAAGCTTTGACCTTTTTTTATTTCAAAAGATACATTTTTTAAGGCTTTCGTGCCTGAATCAGGATAGGTAAATGAAACATTTTTAAAGGATATGTCTCCGGTAATAGGAGTATCTTTTTGCGTGTTAGAATATATGGATGGTTGCGTATTGAGAAATTCGTTAATTCTTTTTTGAGAGGCCGCAGCTCTTTGCACCATGGAAGTTACCCACCCAACAACAGCTACAGGCCAAGTTAGCATATTTACATAAATTACAAATTCTGCAATATTTCCGGTTGTAATTTCTCCGGCTATGGTCAATTTACCGCCTACAAAAATGGTTATTATGGTACTTAATCCGATTAACAAAACCATTAAGGGCATGAATAAAGCGTTTACTTTTACCAAATCCAGATTTACAGATTTGTATTTCTCCGTTTCGTCTTCAAAAATAGAATCTCTGTATTGCCCAAGGTTATATGCTTTAAAAACCCTTATTCCCGAAAAAGCTTCTTGTACAAAAGTAGAAATGGTAGAAAGTTGTTGTTGTACTTTTTCACTTTTTACATTTATTATGTGACTTACATAATAAATTGAAATAGAAAGTATTGGTAAAGGCAAAAGTACATATAAGGTAAGTTTTACGTTTACAGAAAGCATGGCCCATACCACTAAAATGAATACCACAACCATATTGGTGGTGTACATTACTGCAGGGCCAAAGTACATTCTTACCTTGCTAACATCTTCGCTAATTCGGTTCATTAAATCACCGGTGCTATTATTTTTATAAAAGCTGGTGTCTAATTTCTGATAATGTGCAAAAATGTCGTTTTTAAGGTCGTATTCTATTAAACGAGACATAACAATGATAGTTTGCCTATTTAAAAAAGTAAAGAATCCTTTTATTAAAGCCATGGCAAATACAATTGCTCCAAAAATTAAAATAGAATAGGTCATAAAAGCTAAATAGTTAACTCTCACCTGCAATCCTTCTAAAATTTGAAGACGGGTTATGGTGTCCCCAACCATATTAAATGCCTCCCTTATAATTTGAGCGGGTAAAATGGCAAAAAGGTTAGAGGCGGTAATAAAAATAAGTCCTAAAATTAAACGCCATTTGTATTTAAAAAAGTACTTATTTAAATGTAAAAGTGATCGCATTAATTATTTGAAATTGGCTTATTAGATTGATAAAAACCTTAAATTTGCAGGTTCAAAAAACAGAACCATGTGAGGTTTCAAAGGTATGTCTTTTTTAGATGTGCAAATAATGGAAATCTTTACATAATGTAAAAAGATCTTTGATGGAAGGGTTATTTAATAGAAGGTACCTAAGGGTTAAGGTAATGCAATCCGTTTATGCATTTGATTCGGCAAATCATAACTTAGAACAAGGCGAGAAATCGCTTGTAAAAAGTTTAGATGAGGTATTCAATTTATACGTTCACATGCTAAGTTTACTGCTGGAAGTAGTGGAAATGAGCCGTAGAAGTATAGAGTTAAAAAAAGAAAAACGCCTAGCTACTGAAGAAGATTTGAATCCGACCTTAAGATTCGCATACAATGGAGCAGCCTTAACGCTAGAAAATAATAAGAAGTTTAAGTTATACGCAGAAAAGATTGATTGGAGTGTAGAATCTGACAATATCAAGAAAATCTGGAAAGAGGTAGAAGCCGACAAGAAGTACAAGGCATTTATGTCTAATCCGCGCCACAACTTTCAGCATGACGTTGAAATCATGATTTACATTTTTAAAAACTACATTGCTGTAAATGATGTGTTTTTAGATTTGTTTGAAGATAAAAATATCTATTGGTATGATGACGTACAAATGGTAAGCATAAATGTGGTTAAAACTTTAAGCGCGTTAAGACCAGGAATCAATACCGAGGCATTGCCAAAGGCAGAAGAAAAAATGGCAGGATTGCGTAAGCAATTTGGAGAGCATGCCGTTACTGATGAAATTATTGATGCCGAGGCTGAATTGAGAGCGGCACGCGAAGATTGGAATGAGATAACATCCAAAAGAATTTTGACTCCTTTATTTAAAAGTGAAAAGGAAGACATTAAATTCGTTAAGGAATTGTATCATAAAACCATTCTTCAATCGGATGATTCCATGCAATTAATTGAAAAGTACACGAAGAATTGGGACGTAGAAAGAATTGCCAGGTTAGATACCGTAATAATGAAAATTGCCATTACAGAGTTTACAAGTTTTCCTTCTATTCCAGTAAAGGTGACCATGAATGAATATCTAGAAATTTCTAAAAATTATAGCACTGAAAAGAGTAGGATTTTTATAAACGGGGTTTTAGATAAGGTATTAGTAGACCTCAAAAATGAAAATAAATTGAATAAATCAGGAATGGGCTTAATTAACCGATAGCGTTCATTTTACGTATGATAAAGAAAAATAGAATGAAAAAAATTGCTTTTAGTTTAATGATTATTTCAGGATTCGTTTTGGGTTCTTGTTCAGATAATACCGAGGCAACTCAATTGTCTCCAGATCTGGTTCAAAATCCAGCTACGGCTTCCTCTAACTCAGAAAAATCCGAATTAGCAGAAATGACTTTTGAAGTTTCCGAACAAAATTTTGGATCAATTGTTCAGGGAGAATCGGTAAAAAAGAATTTTCAATTTACCAATACGGGTAATATTGACCTTATAATTTCATCTGCCAATGGTTCATGTGGGTGCACTATTCCTAAATGGCCTAAAAGACCTATTTCTCCAGGACAAACAGGGGTAATTGAGGTGGTTTTTAATAGCCAAGGAAAAAAAGGAAAGCAAACAAAAAAAGTATATGTAACCGCTAACACGAGTCCTGTAAACAATGTTATTGTGATGAAAGGAGAAGTGGTAGCACCAGAATAAAAATAGAGAGATGGATATTAATGGATTAATGACACAATTTGGACCACTAATTTTAATAGCGGTGGTTTTTTACTTCTTTATTATTAGGCCTCAAATGAAAAAAGCAAAAGAGGCTAAAACTTTTAGAGAAGCAATGAAAAAAGGAGATAAAGTTGTTACTATTGGAGGAATACACGGTAAGATTTTAGAGATTAAAGAAACTACTGTAGTTCTTGAAGCTGAAAGTAAAACAAGATTTGTAGTAGAGCGTTCGGCTATTTCTCCGGAGTACACAACCGGTTCTGGCGAAAGTGAATTAGCAGTAGCAGCTAGCAAATAATGAAAAGTTCCTACCCGGAAAATACGAGTAGTAATTTGCTTAAGTATAAGCCGGGTAGGAGATTTTATGTTTTTATAATAAGCCTTTTTTTAGCTTCTGGATTTTGGGTGTTAAATGCGTTAAATAAAACCTATTCTGAGGCGGTAACCCTTCAAATAAAATATATTAACCTTGATGATAATCAGGCGTTTTCATCAATTCCTATAAGTAAAATAAATGTAAATCTATCTGGAGATGGATATAGCCTCGTTCAGCTAAAAAACGCGGCTGAAACAGATACGCTAATTATTGACTTATCTACTTTGGAGTTTAAAAATGAGAAATACTTCAAAAGAGCCATAATTCCAACAAGTGATGTTTTATCTAGTTTGAAAAGGGAATTAAATAATAATATTATTATTACTCGTGTAAGTATTGATTCTATTGAAATTGTAACTGAAGTAGGTACCGTAAAGGAACTGGAAATTAAACCAAATTTCACTCTAACTTTAAAGAATGGAATGGTTTTGAAAAGGCCTGTGTATTGTGAGCCTGCATTTGTGAATGTGTCTGGTCCACTTTCCAAAGTGGATGAATTAACCGAGCTAGCTACTCATGAGTATGATTTAAATACCATTTCTGAATACACGGAGGTTATGGTGCCATTATCGTTTAATAAAAATGTTCTAATACCCGAATTTAATGAGGTGAAATTAATTGCCAAAGTAGAAGCCTTAACGGAAGGGAGTATTGAAGTTCCTATCCAAATTTCAGGATTACCAGGTAATAAAAGAGTTCGGTTGTTACCAAATAAAGTTGAGGTAAAGTACTCCACAGGTTTATCTCATTACGATTTTGTGAATCCGGAATTATTTGATGTAATAGTAAAATTTGAAGATGTCGTAAAAAATAGTTCAAAGGTGCCCGTTTATGTTCGTACTGTTCCTAGCTACATTAATGTTATTCAGTTTTACCCAGAACAGGTAGGGTATTTAAAAATGGATATTATTCAATAATGAAAGTAGTTGGATTAACAGGGGGCATTGGAGCTGGTAAATCATTTGTAGCTAACATTTTTAAAACTTTAGGTATACCTGTTTATGATTCTGATTCAAGAGCAAAACAACTGTATTTTGATAATGAAGAGTTAAAAATCAAAATGAAATCTCATTTTGGTGAAGATATTTATCATGGTAACGAAATAGATAGGGGGAAGCTGGCAAGTATTGTATTTAATAATAAAGAAAAGTTAAACCTTTTAAACGCTCTGGTTCACCCGCTATTGATTCAAGACTTTATTGCTTGGAAAATCAAACAATCTACTCCTTATGTAGTTAGAGAAGCAGCCATTCTTATCGAGTCGAATGGATATAGAGATTGTAATTCAATAATAGTTGTTACTGCTCCAACTGATTTAAAAATAGCTCGAGTTATTTCTAGAGATAAATCTACTAAAGAGCAAGTTAACCAACGAATTGCAAATCAAATATCGGATCCCGAAAGATTGAAATTTGCCGACTTTGAAATTATTAATGATGGAAGCTCTTCTGTTATTCAACAAGTACTGAAAATTCACCAAAAGTTAATTAATTAGTTAGCTTCTCCTTAATAACTCATTTCAAATTCAATAAAGATAGCTGAATTCTTTCTTGCGTTTTATTTTCTTTGTTAGTTATTATATAATAAACGCTATGGGTAAGAAAATTGGAATTGGGTTTGTTGCTTTATTAATTATTGCTTTTTCGTATTTTATTGTGAATTTTGGCCCTATAATCTCTGGGTTTGGAGCAAAGGCAGTTTGCTCCTGTGTTTATGTAAGCAACCGAACTGCCCAAAGTGCTATTGATAATGAACTCGCTGCGTTTCCATTAAGTTTGGGTGATTTCTTCGTGACACCAGAAGACAAATCAGCAACAGGTTCTGTTTTTGGTTTTGCAGAGGCAAAAGCTATATATAGGGAAGGGTTAGGATGTACCTTGATTCGTGAGATTTCAGAAATAGATATTCGGAATCAAATTCCAGATTTGAAATTAACTAAACCGGTTTTAAGCAATACGGTCTACTGGCCTTTTGGTACTAAATTGGTGGATACCATTCCAAGTAATGTAAATATGGAGAAGTTGCAATTAGTGATTTCTAAGGCTTTTGAGGATTCTAACCCCAAAATACCAGCTAATACTAGAGGTATTGTGGTAATTTATAAGGGACAGTTAATAACTGAGAAATATGCAAAAGGCTTTGATAAAAATATGCCTCAATTAGGGTGGTCCATGACCAAAAGTGTAACAAATATGCTTTATGGAATATTAGACATTAAAGAGGAAATAAATATAATGGAGCCTACCCTAATTTCTAGCTGGCAAAATGATGACAGAGCAAAAATTACTACAGATCAACTATTAAGAATGAGTTCCGGGTTGTATTGGGAGGAGGTTTATTCCAACGTAAGCACCGCCACTAATATGCTCTATAAATTTTCGGATATGGGAGGTTTTGCACAAAGCCAAATGGTGGAATTTGCACCAGAGCAAAAATGGTATTACTCCAGCGGGTCTACCAATATTTTGTCGTTAATGCTCCGAAAAAAATTAGGCGATGAAAACTATTATGAGTTCGCTCAAAATGAACTTTTTTCTAAAATAGGGATAACAACAGCAGTGATTGAGCCAGATGCATCTGGAACATTCGTTGGCTCATCTTATATGTGGGCTAGCGCTAGAGACTGGGCACGATTGGGATTATTGTATTTAAATAAAGGTAATTGGTACGGAAATCAAATAATGACAGAAGATTGGGTGAATTATTCGGTAACCCCAACCCCAAAGGCTCCTAAAGGAGAATATGGATCTCAATGGTGGTTAAATGCAGGAGAACCAGGTAATCCATCAAATAGGTTATTGCCTAATGTGCCTACCGATATGTATATGATGGATGGTTATGAAGGTCAACGGGTATTTGTGGTTCCTTCCAGTGATTTGGTTGTGGTTCGTTTAGGGCAAAATAAAAAAGGAGGCTTTGATCATGATGCGTTCTTAAGTGGAATAATATCTTGTGTAAATTAATGGAGGATTTTATTGTAACATTTCTGGGTACAGGAACCTCTCAAGGTGTGCCCATGATTGCTTGTGACTGCAAGGTTTGTCAATCATGTGATCAAAAGGATAAGCGTTTACGTAGTTCTATTCTTATTAAACAAAATGACGTACAAGTAGTAATTGATACCGGACCTGATTTTAGATATCAAATGCTTCGAGAAAAGGTAAAAAGATTAGATGCCGTGGTTTTTACTCATGAACATAAAGACCATGTAGCTGGTTTAGATGATATTAGAGGGTTTAATTACTTTATGAAATCATCGATGTCTATTTTTGCTACAGAAAGAGTGCAGAAGGCGTTGAAACGTGAATTTTATTATGCTTTTGAATCTGAGAAATACCCAGGAGTACCCCAATTGGAATTGAAAACTATTTTGAACAAACCATTTGATGTTTTGGGAGTAAAGTTTACCCCAATTGAAATGACACATTTCAAAATGCCAGTTTTTGGGTATAGAGTGGGTGATTTTGCTTATTTAACAGATGCTAATGCTATAAGTGAAAAGGAATTGAAAAAACTAATTGGGGTAAAAGTATTAGTGATCAATGCACTTCGGGAGGCAAAGCACATCTCCCATTTTAGTTTAGAAGAAGCATTACATCTAATTAAACAAATAAACCCAAAAGAGGCTTATTTAACGCATTTAAGCCATCAAATGCCCAGATACCAAGAGTTGATTGAAATGCTACCTGAAAATGTTTTTCCTGCCTATGATGGATTAAAACTAAAAATCTGTTAATTTAGGAACGGATTAATTATCTTATGAATGAATAAATTTGGTATTCTATTTTTACTCACTTTTGCAGCTTTTCCTGCCTTTTCTCAATTACTCAAGTTGCAATCAGCAGATTCATTAAATGGTAAACCCGTAAAGCAGTTTTATACCACTGCCTGGGTAAAGTTTAGTGCATTTTATGATATGCGTGGCATTCCAAATGTATCAGCAATGCACTTGCCATCTATACCTACCCAACGCGATAGCGTGGCAGATGATCCGCAATACCATGCGGATATGAATCAAACCAGAATCATATTTGCAAGTACTTTTCAAACTAAATTTATTGGAGAAATATTTTCGTATATCGAAACCGATTTTTATGGTGGAGATGGTGGGGGACAGCTTCGGTTAAGACACGCTTATCTACGATTTAAAAATTTTAGAATTGGACAATCTTGGTCTGGGTTTACCGATGAGGAAGCTTGGCCAAATATTACAGATTTTGATGGCCCAGCCACAGGTGCTTGGGTAAGAAGTACACAGGTAACTTATTTTATTAGGCCTAATAAAAATTCAGATATATCTATTGGGGCAGAGGTTCCGGTTAATGATTATGGCAGGTATAACTTACTGGATACTTTGGTCACCCCAGCTAATCAAACTATTCCTGACCTAGTTTCTCATTATGAGCTTAGAAGCCCAAAAAATAAAGGGCATTTTCAATTAGCTGGTGTATTGAGGTTTATCGAATACAAAAATGCAGACAATAAAAATGTATATAAAATTGGAGGAGGATTTAGTTTGTCTGGTTCCAAAATATTGTTTGGTAGAGATAAATTTATTTATCAATTGGCTTACGGACATGGCATTAGTAGATATTTGGTGTCTTTCGGAGGTGGTGGCTGGGATGCTGTTCCAGATGGAAGCGGAGACTTAGACCTGGTCCCTATTTATGGAGGTTATGTAGGGTATCAATTTTTTTATGGTAAGAAAACCTATGAAGCTAGAACGCACAGTCATTTTAGTTCTACTTATGTTTTGGGTTTAGTACAATTGGATAATCCTCAATATGCGAATATTGGGAATAAAACTTTGTTGACAGGGTTATACGCCAGTGGAAATGTCTATTGGCATGTTGTAGGACCATTAAATATTGCTTTTGAGGCAATTTACGGATCTAGAACAGATGAATTTCTAAGCTATGGTAATAATCTAAGATTGCAGGCCGTAGTTGAATATAACTTCTAAAATCTAATTTTACTCTTTTAGGAAATGGTTTAGACTAAAAAAGCCCATGCTAGAAATAGCATGGGCTTTCCATTTTATTGTAATTGCAGGATTACTGAAGTGTAATCTTTTTTTGTAAATCGTCAATGTATCCTCTAAACCTTTTATCCGTGTCAATAAGGTTGTTTACAGTCTTACAAGCATGAAGTACTGTAGCATGATCTTTACCCCCTGTATGAGCTCCAATGCTAGCTAAAGACGCTTTTGTCATTTGCTTAGAGAAGAACATAGCAATTTGTCTGGCTTGAACCACCTCACGTTTACGTGTTTTAGACTTTAAAAGCTCCATTGGAAGGTTGAAATAATCACATACAACTTTCTGGATGTACTCTATGGAAACTTCACGAGCAGTATTCTTAACAAATTTGTCAATCATCTGCTTCGCTAAATCCAGGGTAATTGATTTTTTGTTTAACGATGATTGTGCAATTAATGAAATTAAAGCTCCTTCTAATTCACGTACGTTAGTATTAATAGAGTATGCTAAATACTCCACTACCTCTTTAGGTAACTCAATACCTTCGGTATACATTTTCTTTTGAAGAATTGCAATTCTTGTTTCTAAATCTGGTGATTGTAAATCAGCATTTAAACCCCATTTAAATCTAGAAAGTAATCTTTGTTCTACACCTTGCATTTCAATTGGTGGTTTATCAGCCGTTAAAACAAGCTGTTTTCCACTTTGGTGCAAGTGATTGAAAATATGGAAGAAAACGTCTTGAGTTTTTTCTTTTCCGGCAAAAAACTGAACGTCATCAATAATTAGGACATCAATCATTTGATAAAAATGAATGAAATCATTGTGCGTATTATTTCTTACCGACTCAATAAACTGTTGGGTAAATTTCTCAGAAGAAACATACAATACAGTTTTGTCTGGATGATTGGTTTTAATTTCTAAACCAATTGCCTGCGCTAAATGCGTTTTTCCAAGTCCAACACCACCATAAATAAACAATGGGTTGAAAGAGGTTCCTCCTGGTTTATTGGCTACAGCAAATCCAGCCGATCTTGCCAATCGGTTACATTCCCCTTCCACGTAGTTTTCAAAAGAAAGATTGTGATTTAGTTGAGAATCTACCACTACCTTTTTAAGTCCTGGAATAATAAACGGATTTTTAATCCCTCTGGCTCCGATTTCCATGGGTACAGAAATAGAGGGATTTCTTGCTGCCATTCTATTACTAGCAGGTACTGTTACCTGAGTTGGTTTTTTAGAAGATTTAGAGTTCTCCATGATTATGCTATAATCAAGTGTTCCTCTAGGTCCTAATTCTTTTTTAATAGTTTTTTTGAGTAAAGTAATATAGTGCTCCTCTAACCACTCATAAAAAAATGGAGAAGGTACCTGTATCGTTAAAGTGTCGCCTTTAAGGTTAACCGCTTTAATTGGTTCGAACCAAGTTTTAAAGCTTTGAGGACTCACATTGTCCTTAATAATTTCTAGACATTTGCCCCAAACGTCATCATAAATTTTGCCCATTATTGAACTCCTATTTTAATAAGTTAATTAATAATAAAAAGGAATTGAACTTTCAGTTTGTTATCTCACCCCCACAGTATAGATACGTCTCCCAGTATTCAAATTCGCTAACAAAAATTGATATAAAAAAGTTTAAAAAAAAATCATTTTGCTATTGTATTTTAAGAATTATTTAACCTGTAGATTTTTGAAAAATCAATAAATTTCCTAACTCCTTTAGTGCCCAATTGTTTAGGTGTGTTAATAACCTTTTCAACAATTATTAAACATTTTTATTAACAAAAATAAAAGTGGGTAGTTTGTGATTCTACCTTGGTTTTATTTTGATTTTTTGATACCAAAGATTGTTTTCCGAAAATACAATTTTATTACGTACAATTGTTGATATGTTTATTAAAGAAATTAAACTTAGGGTAAGGTATGCAGAAACTGACCGAATGGGCTATGCCTATTATGGTAATTACGCTGCCTATTTTGAGGTGGCGCGTGTGGAAGCCTTGCGTTCATTGGGAATTAGTTATAAAGAGCTAGAAGATGATGGAGTATTACTTCCGGTGTCTGAGTTTAAGGTTAATTATAAGAAGCCTGCTTTTTACGATGATGAATTGACTATAAAAGTCACTATTCAACAATTACCAAAAATTAGGTTTGATTTTTACTATGAAACTTACAATTCTCAGAACGAATTGTTAAATACTGCGTATACCCAATTGGTGTTTGTTAACAAAGAAACTGGTCGTCCTACCAAAATTCCCCAACGGTTGAAACTATTGATGAAAAGTCATTTTTAGGTATCAAAATTTGAACAGATATTGTATGTAAGAATACGTTGTTTAATAGGCTTTTTAAACATTCAAAATGATAGGTTTTGTGAATTACCTTAATTGTTAAAAACCCTAATAATGAGCTTTGGTTATCTTAAACGATTTGGTCAATTTTTGAGACTGAATTTCGAAAATAAAAGCTTTTCCTTCCAACTGGTTTGGACTCATTTCTAATTCTATGGTATTGTTATTTTTCTGGAATAATAGTTTTCCAGAAAGATCATACACTTTTACATCAAACTTTGTGTCTGATTTGATTTTTAAATTCCCAAGTCCTAAAGAAAAATTTTGAGTGTTTAGCATTTTTATGGAAGTTTCGTTTTCCAGGTTATTTACGCTTAATAAATCTGTTGGCTTGGCAACTGAGCAAGAATTAACCATTCCTTTGTCTTTAAAGATCCAGCATATGGTAGCGTAATTGTCGCCATTATTTAATAAGTTATCGGTTGTAATATACAACTCAGCCGCTTGGGCCATAGTCATTCCGCTGGTGAAGCTATATGCCGATTCAATGGCCAGTTTAACGGTAGCTTCTCTACCCAAATTACGTTCTATTCGGGTAATTGCTGAACTCCACATAGGGGCATCTGTATAGAGGTGATAAACCAAATCATTTGGATAAGTTAAAGAGGAGGTAGTAAGCCTTCCATTCCAATATTCGTTATGCCCATCCCATTTAAATGCATAGTCGCTATGGTGGCTAGAATATAGGTTGGAATATGAAACAGCCATATAATCCCCAAAGGCCTCGTCCATAGCGTTTCTTTCTGTTCCGAAATTTGTGCCAGGGCTAGCACTTTGCATAATGGCATGCGAAAACTCATGAATAATTACATCTGCATCTTCTGCATCATCTACGCCCCCTTCACCAAAAACAATGCTGGGTGGATTTGTTCCGTAGTTAAAAGCAGAATTATCGGCCCCGTTAAAACCGTGACAATCTACATGAATTTGATAATCTACAATATTGGTAAAACCTAAGGATCTAATATAGTCTTGAAGTTGGGTAATATGATGAAAGACATTGACATCTTCAAATCCAGGTTGAGACCGATTGTAAAAAAAATATGGTGAGCTACTCTCTACTGGAGGAATGTTTGGTAATGAATTTTCTACTAGCTTTAAATACTCATTTTCTAAGATGAAACTTCCGTTTTCATAATTTAGTTTTAATTCAACAGTGTCTCTTTCCGCGTCTAACTCTGGCGAGGTGGCATCATTATTATCTACATATTTACCTCCGTATATAGTTCCAGCTGAGGTTAAGGGATTGGGTGAAAACACTAAAGCTTTAGCCGTTGTATCGATATCCGAATAATGATGTAGTAAATCAAATTGTTCTATTAAAGAATAATTACCATCATAAATTTGTTCCACAAAGTTTCCATTTGCATCGGTAAACTCAATGGCCATAACTAGTTGATATTGATTGTTAACGTTATGCCATAGTAATTTATTTGTGGTTGTTGGTTGGTTTAATTGTTGAACAAGACTGTTTAATTGACTTTCGTTTATTTGAGGATCTTTAAAAGAGCTGATGGCTTTTTTTGAGCTGAAAACACTTGTTGGGTTTCCCATTAAATCTGTATTTACCTTAACATGGGCATGACGAACATCAAAACCTTTATAGGTTTGTATATAGGTGTAGTGCATACCCGTTAGGCTTTTTATGGAGTGAAGGAGTTTTAAATCTTCATTTTCTGTAAAACTAAGATGGTGCATTATTGCCTGTTTAGCAGATTCAGAGTTCTCTACTTTTACTTCCAAGTTTACTAATTTGGCATCATTTTGAAAACCCAATTCCTTGGCATGGTTGTCGTTCTTTTGAGAAAAAAGTATCAACGGAGAAGTAAGTAAAGCGGCAATAATTAAATTTTTCATAAGTCCAATTTTTTGGTTTCCAGAAGGTGCAATTTACTCAGAAATTCTGTATAATCAGAATAGAATTTCTCGCGTACTCTTATTTTTAGATTACATGTTTCTCTAAAATCTTGAGAAACGATAGTGATACCTTCTCTTTTAGCAAAACGCATAACATCGCTCATAATACTATACGGAAAAGAAAGCATTAAAGTTTTTGTAAGAAAAAGAGTGTTTATTTTATTATTAAGAATGGCTTCTTTGGCAGCTGTTTTATAAGCGTTTATTAAACCTCCAACACCCAATTTGGTACCACCAAAATACCTAACCACCACCACCAAAACATTTTTAAGTTCGAAAGATTGAATCTGTCCAAGAATGGGAGGCCCTGCTGAGTTATGAGGCTCTCCATCATCGGTATATTTTGTTTTTATTTTTCTTGTTCCTAGGCTCCAGGCATAACAAACATGTCGAGATGAAAAATGTTTTTTTCGAATTTCGTTTAATCTTTTTTCGATATCATTCTCTGTTTTTACTGGAAAAACATAACCAAAATGTTTTGAGCCTTTATCTTTAAACAAACTTTCAGAACCTAAACTAGGTTCTTTGTATGAGTCAAAATCCTTATCCACTTATTCTTTTGCCAAATAGATTATTGATTAACC
>JBMYWA010000029.1:0-25742 GCA_049606935.1 Salibacteraceae bacterium | reverse complement strand
AACCAGGGACACATGGATTTTCAGTCCATTGCTCTACCAACTGAGCTAAGGCACCTCCTTTTGTTTAGCATTGCTGCTCAACGGGCGACAAAAGTACACACATTTTTAGAATGACAAATATTATTTAAGAAAATATTTCTATTAAATTTCAAATCGTAGATTTGCAACAGATTAGAACTATGAATTTCATACTAGATATTGGAAATACCAACGTAAAGGCGGCCATTTTTGAAAATGGCAACATTGAAGCCACCAAAACGGTTAGTTTAGGCGACTTAGGAAATGTGATTGACCAATTTTTAGATAAATATCGCCCGAAGAAATTAATAGTCTCAAGCGTCTCGGCTACAAAGGAGGAGTTGTCCGTTTTAATTGATGAAAGAATAAAATGGTTATGGTTTGATAACACCATTGACTTACCCATATCTAACGAGTATCAATCCAAAGAAACCTTAGGGGCTGATAGACTTGCGGGTTTAATGGCGGTGTATGGTAAATACCCCGATAAAAATGTGTTGGTTATTGATTCTGGAACATGTATTACCTACGATTTACTTACCTATGATAATCGTTATTTTGGAGGTTCAATTTCCCCTGGTGTATCAATGCGTTATAAATCGTTAAATTATTATACTAAAAACTTACCTTATTTAACTCAAAAAAGTGAGCCAAATTTAATTGGACAAACCACAGAAGATTCTATGCATTCTGGTGTAATTAAGGGGGTTGAGTATGAAATGAAGGGCGTAATTCAATCTTATTCCGATAGGTTTGGAAGCCTTGTTGTAGTGCTTACTGGAGGAGAATCCTTAAATTTTGTCAACGAAGTAAAAAACACCACTTTTGCAGACCTAAATTTGGTCCTTGTCGGGTTAAATAAAATTTTGGATTATCATTATCAAAGTGCGTAAGTTTTCATTTCTATTTCTAATGTTATTTTTTGTGGCTGAAGTAACAGTTGCTCAGAATATCACAAGCTCACCGTATTCCCTGTTTGGAATTGGAGATCCGCTTGAATTGAATAATACTCAAGGTTTGAGTATGGGAGATGTAAAGTATGCTATGGATAGACCATTTTATCTTAACCATGCAAATCCTGCAAGTTATGCTGGTTTAGATGCGGTTACTTTTTCGGTAGGGGCCATGTTAAATCGCACCAGAACTTTTAATGCAACCACTAGTCAAGATAATGATAATGGAACTCTGCGTTATTTTGGTTTGGGAATACCCATAACAAAGAAAATTGGTATTTCAGTTGGAGCTAAGCCATTCACTGCTTTTGGCTATGGAATTCAAATAGCCTCACCTGATCAATCTCAAGGTGAATTGTACACTAGGTATGAAGGTCAAGGAGGTTTAAATATAGTTTATGCGGGTATGGGCTATCAGTTGTTTGCGGATAGTGTACAGAAATTAACACTAGGGGTTAATGCGAATTACTACTTTGGCAATAAGGAACAAATTGCGCTAAATAATTTGGAAGACATTAATGGAGCTCTAAACTCGGCATTTTTAGACTCCTATGTTACAGGTGATTTTGCCTTCGACTTAGGTTTATTGTATACATTAAACCTAAACACTCTTTTCAATACTAAAGGCCCTGTAGAGAGTAAATTAACATTAGGAGGAACTTACGCTGTAGCAAACCATTTAAAAACTAAGTTTGAATCTTTTGCTGGCTCCTATTATTACAATAGCTCTCGGGACTTTGTCATTACCGATACCTTACGATTTTCACAAGATACTTCTTCGATATACCTGCCTACTCGTTATGGAGTTGGATTGAATTACGAGATTTACAATAGAGAATCCAAGAATTTATTAATCATTGAGGCAGATTATGAACACTACGCCTGGAGTGATTTGTTGATAAACGGAAATAACCCAAATCTGGAGAATTCAGATCAGTTCGGATTAGGACTGCAATTTGTACCAAATGCCTATACAAATAGAGACTTTTTTAAGATCATTAGATACCGTGTGGGATTGAAATACAAGTCTACTCGAATTAATTTATCTAGTGATCCAGTTAAAGATTATTCGGCCTCTATAGGTTTTGGCATACCCCTTGTAAGGTCTAAATCAATCTACCCAACTTCTTCCACTTTCGACTTTGGCGTTGTGGTTGGAAACAGGGGAGAGGCAGGTAATGGGTTAATAAGAGAGCAATACACAAATATTTATTTAGGATTATCCTTCTCTCCAAATTATTGGGATAGATGGTTTAAAAAACGAAAAATTAATTAATATCATGAAAAAGCAACTGTTTACAATCGCACTGGTTTTCCTTGCAATGGCTTCATTTGGCCAAAAATACGGGGCAACTCCTGAGGATAGTATATCATGTTTGGAGAATACCTCACTTTACAAGGAGTTTTATAAACAAAAAAATTACACTGATGCTAGAGGTCCTTGGATGTTAGCTATCCAAAAATGTCCAAAGTCTTCAAAAAACCTGTACATTAAAGGTGCAACTATGTATAAAAAGTTTATCGCTCAGGAACCTGACGCGGATAAAAAACTTTTATTGTTGGATACTTTAATGTGGATTTATGATACTCGTATCGAAAACTATGGTCAAAAAGGTAATGTTTTAGGCCGTAAAGGTGTTGATTTAGCCAGATATGATAAGTCTAAAACTAAAGAAGCATACGATTTACTAGCAGAGTCTTTTGAACTAGAAGGAAATAAATCTCAAAGAGCAGCAATAACCTCTTATTATCAATTGGCAGAGAAATTGGTGAAAAAGAAAGAGCTTGAAACTACGGTGCTATTTGAGTTGTTTCCTAAACTTCAAAATGTTGTAGTTTATAATATGCAAAATGCTAAAGACGAGACTACAAAATCCAAATGGGTGAAAGTAGCTGCGGTATTGGAGCAAATCTTTTCTAAGTATGCGGGTTGTGAAGAGTTAAAGGCCATTTATACGCCTAAATTTGAGGCAAATCCAAGTGATACAAATGTATTAATTCAAATAATAGCATTCTTTGAAAAAAGCGATTGTACCAATGAAGATCTATTTCTTAAAGCTTCAATGTCTTTAGATAAGGTTAAACCTTCCAGTATATCTAAGTTTGGTATTGGAAGATCGTTACTGAAAAAGGAAAGATATTCAGAAGCTATTGGTTATTTTAAGCAATCAGCAGAATTGGCTGAAACTCCGGAAGGGAAAATTAATAGTTATAAATACATTGCTTTGACTCAATTAAATTTAAAGCAATATTCAAGTGCCAAATCGTATGCATTAAAAATGATTGCTTTGAATCCTAAAAATGCAGATGCATACATGATTATTGGTGATGCTTATTTATACGGATCACGTTCTGTAGGTGAAAACCCATGTGAACAAGCTGGTGGATACTGGGCCGCGCCTGCGAAATACTCAAAAGCAAAAGCATTAAATCCGGAATTGTCGGCTAAAGCAAACAAAAAAATTGCTTCATGTAAAGCACAATGGCCTAAAAAAGCTGATTGTTTCTTTTACAATATCGTAGACGGACAGTCATTTCATGTTGGTGGATGGATTAACGAAGATGTTACAGTACACACTAATTAAGATAAAAAACCTCAATAAAGTCCTTAGCACTGCTGTGCTAGGGACTTTTGTGTTTTTTGGTATTGCGATGGTTACCATCAGTTGTGGGGGAAATTCCTTGGATGACATAGAACACTTAAATATTTCGACAGAAGTAATGCCGGTGTCCACTAGCAAAAACATGACCCTGTTATTGTCCGACTCTGGTGAAGTAAAAATTGAAATGTCTGCTCCTTTAGTGGAAAGGTTTATTCAAACAGATGAAAAGCCATACAATTTACTCTCTCAAGGTATGGTTGTTGATTTTTATGATTCCATAGGTAACGTGGAAGCCAATGTGAAATGTGAGCATGCTGTGCATTATCCGGAAAAAGAAATTTTGATCCTGACCAAAAATGTGGAGGTGTACAATATTGAGGGAGATCGACTAAACAGTGAGTATTTAGTTTGGAATGCCAAGACCAAAAAGATAACCTCTAATGATTTTGTCAAAATTACTACAGGCGATGAAATAATGTACGGTGATGGTTTTGAGGCAGATCAGGATTTAACCAATTACCAGATTAAAAATATTAAGGGAATAATATCTATAGATGATGAAGACATATAACCGAATAATGGAAATATTTTGGTTGGTATCGGGTATAGCAACTTTAGGTCTGGCAACCTATTTATATTTAACCGAATCAGAATTTGAGAAACTTGGTTATCTGTATATGGCAGGCTCTATGGCCTTAGTATTGTCTGTTTTTAGGATGGTTTACCGCAAATACTTAAATGAAAAAAATGAATAAAGCCAATGATCAATATTTTTTTAATTTTGATTAGCTAAATTGCTTTATGGAAAGTGATCCCATTCTAATAATTCTTATTTCGTTAGTTTTTTCTGCCTTCTTTTCAGGTATTGAAATTGCTTTTATTTCTGCCAATAAATTGAAAATTGAGGTAGATAAAAATAAAGGAGATTACGCTTTTTCTTTTTTCTCAAGAATAATTAAACAACCATCAAGGTTTATTACGGCCATGTTATTAGGTAATAACATTTCCTTGGTTCTTTATGGCTTGGCTATGGGAACCATCTTGACCCCCTTCTTTACACAGTTTTTGCAAAATGAAATTGTCGTATTGTTTATGCAAACAGTGGTATCCACTATAATTATTTTAATTTTAGCAGAGTTTCTTCCCAAAGTGATTTTTAGTCAATATCCAAATAGGAGTTTAAAGATTTTTGCATTACCGGTATTCTTGACCTATTACATTTTTTACCCTATAGTAACATTTATTAACTGGTGCAGTAACGTTGTTTTTAAATACATCCTTAGAGTAGAAGTAGACGAGCAAAAACTTCAATATGGCTTGGTAGATTTAGATCATTACTTAAAGGAAGTGTCTTCGGGTAATATTGACGAGGAAGAGTTAGATAACGAGATTCAGATAATGCAAAATGTTTTGGAATTTAATTCAGTTAAGGCTAGAGAGTGTATGGTGCCTAGAAATGAATTAATTGCGGTAGAAATTCATGATGATGTGTCTCATTTGGTTTCTAAATTTTTAAATTCGGGACACTCAAAGGTATTAGTATACCGAGGTACGATTGATAGAATTATTGGATACGTGCATTCTAGTGATTTATATGATAAACCAAGTGCTATTAAACATGCTTTACGACCTATTTCTGTGGTTCCTGAAACCATGCCTGCCGATGACGTAATGAGCACCTTCATTAAAAAGCGTCAAAGCATGGCTGTTGTGGTAGATGAATTTGGCGGTACTGCAGGAATCTTAACCTTAGAAGATATTGTGGAAGAAATTTTTGGAGAGATTGAAGATGAGCATGATAAAGATGATTTAAAGGAAACTAAATTATCTGAAAATGAATACATTTTTAGTTCAAGATTAGAAATTGATTACATCAATGAAGAATTCGAGTTAAGTCTGCCAAAAGCAGAGAATTACGAAACCTTAGCAGGTTTAATTATTGAACATTTTGAATCCATACCCGAAAAGGGAGATAGAATTGTAATAAAGAATTTTGAATTTGATATTATTTCTGTTTCTGATAATAAAATTAATGAGGTTAAACTCACTATTCAACCCCTGAATTAAGAGCGTAAATAGTAGTCTCTTAAATAAATAGAATTCTTATATTCGCAGCCCAACAAAAAAAACAGAATAAACAATGGCGGCAATCGGATCGATACGTAAACACTCAGGACTTTTAATTGGTATAATTGGTAGTGCTATGCTACTTTTTGTATTAGGTGGTGCTTTAGAATCAAGTAGTACTTTTTTTAATGGTCCAAACAATGAGATTGGAGAAATTAATGGAAGTAAAATTTCTTACCAAGATTTTCAAATTAAAGTGGCTGAATTAGAAGCTAATTCAAAAGGTGGATTAACCGAGCAACAACGTCAACAAATGCGTGACCAAGTATGGAATAACATGCTTAAACAACAAATATTAGGTTCAGAATACAGTGCTTTAGGAATGTCTGTTTCTGACGCAGAGTTGTTAGATATTATCAAGAATGATAAAGGTAATCAAAATTTAAAACAATACTTCTCTGATCCTCAAACAGGACAAATTGTTGAAAGCTATGCAAACCCTGATGGGTCTTTAAATGGTGCGGCTGTAATTTCTTACTTACAACAAGTGGTGTATGCAGAAACTGAAAACTCAGCGGAAGCATTAGCTTCTTGGTCAAATTTTCAAGAAAACTATTTACGTAAGCCAGCTGTAGATGCTAAGTATGCTGCTTTGATTTCAAAAAGTATTTACATGACTGATGTAGAGCTAGAAAGAAATCAAATGGATCAGAATAGTAAGATTTCATTTAGCTATGTGTCTTCATTCTATAACGATACCCCAGATGAATCTGTGGAGGTTACTGATGCAGATTTAAAAGCATATTACAATGCCCATAAACATGAACCTCAATTTGAGCAAAAAGAATTAACAAGTTCAATGACTTTTGTAAGCTTTGAAGTTTTGGCTTCACAGGATGATAAAAATGCGCTTCAAGCAGAGTTAGCAGACCTGAAAAGTGCTTTTGAAAATGCAGAATCTGATACTTTATTTGTAAACGAAAATGCAGACACACCTTTTAACATTAAATGGCATACCGATGGTATGTTCCCTCCTAGTCAAGATACTTCTATTGCGAATTATGAAGAAGGAACCGTTGTTGGACCGTTTTTAAATGTAGATAAATTTGAACTTGTTAAAATAGTGAAGAAAGATATGCGTCCGGATTCAGCGATGGCTAGCCATATTTTAATTCAATCAACCACAGGCGATTTAACTGCGGCTAACGCAGAAATTGATAGTATCAAACTATTAGTTGAGGGTGGCGCTGATTTTTCAGAATTAGCGATTAAGCATTCTGCTGATCAAGGTTCTGCTGTTAAAGGCGGAGATTTAGGTTGGTTTGTTGAGGGGCAAATGGTACCTCAATTTAATGATGCTTGTTTTGAAGGAAAAGTTGGTGATTTAACGGTTGTAACTACGCAATTCGGAGTACATTTAATTAAAGTAACTGACCAAACAGAATTAAAACAAAAGGTTTTAGTTGGAATCATTGACAACCTTGTTGAGCCAAGTCAAGCTTCTTATGAATTAGCTTACAATGAAGCAAGTACTTTTGCTATTACCAATAATACTGCTGAAAAATTTACGGAAGCTTCTGCTTCTTTAAACCCAATAGATGCAGAGAATTTAAAACCGGGTGACATGACAGTTATGGGTAGACCAAACACCAGAGAAATTGTTCGTTGGGTATTTGAATCTGAAGTTGGAGATGTCTCTGATGTTTTTGAAATTGGAAACCAATTTATTGTTGGAGTGGTAACGGATGTTCGTCAAAAAGGAATCTTACCATTAGAAATGGTTGAGGATCAAGTACGTCAATCCGTATTAAATGAAAAGAAAGCAGAATTGATCCGAGAAAAAATGAATGGCGGTACGGTAGAAGCTGTGGCATCAGCTATTGGTGGGTCTGTTCAGCCAGCAAATGACGTATCCTTTAGTTCTTTTAGTATTCCTGGATTAGGAAATGAACAAAAATTATTAGGAATGGCTTTTAGTTTGGAGGCTGGTCAAACTTCTACTGTTATTGATGGTGAGCGTGGTGTTTATGTGTTAAGGGTAGATTCAAAAAATGTTCCTGAAAATGTAGAAATCGTTGATGGTACACGTCAAGGGTTAATGGCCGCCTTTGCTAGTAGAGCTAACTATGAACCATTCAATGCACTGAAAAGCAACGCTAGTATTACCGATAATAGATATACCTTTTTCTAAGGGTTGAATCTTAATAAAATTGGAGCCGAAGCTATTTGTAGCTTCGGCTTTTTTTTGGTCAAAAAATTGGACGGGTAAGTAATCTATTATAAATAGGGATTCCTTATGTTTACCTCAACAAAAATGAATATTATGTCAAAGCGAAATTTATTAATAGTTAGTACTTCTACAGTGCATGGTAAACCCTACTTATCATACATGAATGAAGATATTAAGAAGCATTTTTTGGGCTGCACAGAAATTGTTTTTATCCCCTTTGCACGACCAGGAGGTATGTCCTGGGATGATTATACCAATGTAGCACGAAAGTATTTTGCTCAACACAATATTGAGGTAAAAGGCATCCACCAATTTGATGACGCAAAAAAGGCATTAGAAATGGCGCAAGGAGTATTTACCGGTGGCGGAAATACATTTGTACTCCTAAAGGAATTATATCATCAAGATCTAATTGTTGACTTAAGAAATAAAGTGGCTGCTGGCATGCCATATATGGGAACTAGCGCAGGGTCCAACTTAACGGGTATGACGGTTAATAATACTAATGATATGCCTATTGTTTTTCCTCCGTCTTTTGACTCTATTGGGGCAATACCGTTTAATATAAACCCACATTATTTGGATCCGGACCCAAATTCAAAACACATGGGTGAAACCCGTGAAACTAGAATTAAGGAGTTTTTGGTTTTTAACACCATTCCCGTAGTAGGATTGCGTGAAGGGAGCTTTTTAAAGGTCTCTGGAAACTCCATTCAATTGCATGGAGATTTACCAATGAGAATATTTGAAAAAGGAAAAGAACCTTATGAAGTAAAAAGTGGTGATGATATTTCATTTTTATTAGAAGGTAATTGTAGAATTTAAAATGTGAATTTATGAAAGTTGGAATTTTATTATCTGGATCCGGTGTTTATGATGGCTCTGAAATTCAAGAATCAGTTTTTAGTCTGTTAGCGGTGCATGAAAACGGAGGGACCCCCCTGTTTATGGCTCCCAATGTGAAGCAAATGCACGTGGTCAATCACTTTTCAGGAGAAGAGATGAATGAAACACGAAATGTTCTGATCGAGTCGGCCAGAATTGCCCGTGGAGATATTGAAGATATAATCAATATTCATTGTAAAGATTTTGACGCTTTGATTATTCCAGGTGGATTTGGTACCGCGAAAAACCATACTACCTGGGCAGTTAATGGTCCGGACGGTGAAATTAATAAAGAAATAAAAAGGCTTATTGTTGAAACTGTTGAGGCCGGAAAGCCAATTGCAGCTTTGTGTATGGGACCCACAACGGTAGCAAAAGCACTACACGGAACCCCATTCTCTGCCAAATTAACGGTAGGTACAGATCAGGAGAAATCTCCATATGATATTAAGGCAATATCTGAAGGAATGAATGTAACCGGAGCTCAGGCTAATATGTGCTCGGTTAAAGAAATATGTGTGGATAAAGACTTGAAAATTGTGAGTGCACCATGTTATATGATGGAGGCATCCGTACTTGAAGTAAAGGAAAATATTAGCCAGGCGGTAAAAGAAATGATTGATCTTATACCGTAAGATTAACATTTGGTTATCAAATGTTAATGCGTTGAAAATAATTTGGAAGTGAAATTGTTTCGGGCTAAATTCGCCTAACTAAAACAAACCAATATGAAAAACTTATTAATTCAACTTACCACTCTAGCCGCTTTTCTTATTATTGGAATTGCTGGATTTTCGCAAGACAAGATTTATAAAATTAACTCAGAAGTAATTCTTTGTACGGTTACCGAAATAGCAGAAGAAGAAATCAAGTATACTACTGAAGAAACAGGAACCATCGTTTATGTTATCGATAAAGACCGAATAGAGAAAGTGGTATTAGCTAGTGGAAAAGAATTAACATTTAGAGTTAGAATGGATGACCCAGAATTATATGCTGGTCAATCTTCTAACGCCTTTAAAGTAGGATTGTTTTCACCTCTCATGGGAGCACTTAGTTTAGGTTATGAAAGGTCACTGTCTCCCGGTAAAAGTTTAGAAGGAACCTTAGGTATTATTGGCGTAGGTAGAGATATTAACTACGAAAACCCCAAAGGAGCGTACGTAAAGTTGGGTATGAAATTTATTCTTCGTCCAGATTTCACATTGAAAGGAATGAAATACTCGCATCAGCTTAATGGATGGTATTTTAGACCAGAACTGGATATGGCTTTTTATTCCAGAGATACTCAATATGGATGGGGATGGGGGCCTACTCCAACGCCACCGATATCATCAAGAAAGAATGTATCAGCGGGTGCTTTTATGTTGAATTTTGGAAAGCAAATGGTGATGAGTAACGTTTTTCTAGTAGACTTATATGTAGGTGTAGGATATGGATTAGACAATAATGATTCTAATTACGACCCAAATACGGGTTATTACGAAAATAACAGTCCTTATCATTATGGTTTTGTAATGGGAGAGGATGTGCCTTTTGCAGCAACTGCGGGGTTAAAAGTTGGATTCTTAACCAAATAAAAGATAATTGATTTACTGAAAAAGCTCGACATTGTCGGGCTTTTTTTATGTAAAGTGGAAAGGGTTGAATACCTGATGGATGTTCTAATTTTAAAATTAGAAAAATATACTTTTGCAGCTTATGAGTGCTAGAACAGTTGAAATAATGGCTCCTGTAGGGAGTTTTGAAAGTTTACGTGCAGCCTTTTTGGGAGGTGCGGATGCCGTGTATTTTGGAATTGAGCAATTAAATATGCGGGCACGTTCATCAATAAACTTTACAACCGAAGACTTAGTAGAGGTGGTGGAGCTTTGCCACGAAAACGGAGTAAAAGCTTTTCTTACTTTAAACACCATTCTTTACGATCACGATATTAATTTAATGAAAAAGATTGTGAAAATTGCAGCTAACAGTAATGTAGATGCAATTATAGCAATGGATCAAGCGGCCATTAGTTATGCGCATAGTTTGGGAATGTCAGTTCATATCTCTACTCAAATAAACATTACCAACATTGAGGTGGTTAAGTTTTACGCCAATTTTGCCAATGTAATGGTACTTTCTAGAGAGCTTACTCTTCAACAAGTAAAATCTATTTGCGATGCGGTAAAAAAAGAAGATGTAAGGGGCCCCAATGGCAAGTTAGTGCAAATAGAAGTATTTGTTCATGGCGCACTTTGTATGGCGGTGTCAGGTAAATGTTATTTGAGTTTACATACCGCTAATTCATCAGCAAACAGAGGGGCTTGTAAACAAAATTGTAGAAGAACTTACGAAGTAAAAGATAGTGAAGGAAACGAGTTATTGATTGATAATGAATACATCATGTCGCCTAAAGATTTATGTACGGTGACTTTCCTTGATCAGATTATTGAAACAGGTGTTAGTGTTTTGAAAATAGAAGGTCGTTCAAAAGGGCCTGATTATGTGAAAGAAGTTACCGCCTGTTACAGAGAAGCTGCTGATGCGGTAGCCGAAGGGACTTTCACTTTAGAAAAAGGTAAGGAGTGGGAAACCCGTATGGATAACGTTTTTAACCGAGGATTCTGGGGAGGCTATTTCTTGGGTCAAGAGCTTGGCGAATGGACGGATGAAGATGGATCTAAAGCCAAAAAGCGTAAAGTTTTTGTAGCCGATGGTGGTAAATTCTACGGTAAAATTAATGTGGCCGAATTCAATATGCGTAATGGTGATTTATCCGTAGGTGATGACATAATAATAACCGGTCCTACTACCGGATTAATTGAGCATAAAATTGATTCTTTAGTATTGGATGATAAACAAGTGGAAACAGTAAAAAGAGGCGATAACTTCACTTTCCCAATTTCTGATAAGGTTCGTCCTTCAGATAGAATTTATAAAATAGTAGACGCGTGATTCAAATAGTTCAATTGCGCCATAAATGTATTGGATGCAACGCGTGTGTAGAAGCAGCTCCCGAATATTGGAAAATGAGTAAGGCCGATGGGAAATGCTATTTGCTTAAAGCAAAACAAAAAGGAGATTTCTATATGGTTAATGCTCCTGATTTTGCTTATGATGAAAACTACAAAGCAGCAAAAAATTGTCCGGTAAATATTATTACGGTTAAGCAGTTATAATATTATCTGTACTTTACTTTTAGGTCGTCATCATTAAACATCATCAAGTAGTTATTGTATCTGCTTTCTGATATTTCGCCCGTCTCCAATGCCTTTTTTATGGCGCAACCCGGCTCATTAATATGCACGCAATTATTGAACTTACAGTCCCCTAAATAGTTTTTCATTTCAATAAAGTAATGGGCTAAATGTTCTTTATCCATATCAATCATTCCAAAACTTTTAAGTCCGGGTGAATCAATCAAACGTGCGCCAAAATCAGTAAAATGCATTTCAGCAAATGTGGTGGTATGTCGCCCTTTATCGTTGTAATCGGAAATATCATCTACCCATAAATCTAATTCACTATCAAGGGTGTTAATCAATGATGATTTTCCTACACCTGATTGGCCTGTGAATAGCGTAGTTTTATCCTTCATTAACTTTTTTAATTCAGGAATACCCTTTTCAGTAATAGCTGAGGTGGCTAGCATTTTGTAACCTATAGGTCCATAAATCCCTATTAATTCATCAAAACGTTCTTCATCTTGCTCCTCATAAATATCAACTTTATTGAAGGCAAGTATTACGGGTATCTCATAGGCCTCTGCTGTGGCAAGTACTCTATCTACAAATCCTAGTGGTGTTCTTGGCATGGCTACTGTTAATACCACCACAATCTGATCAATATTGGAGGCAATAATATGTGATTCCTTACTTAGATTGGTTGCTTTTCGAATCAGGTAGTTTTTTCGAGGAATTAATTCTGTAATTACCGCTTCATCCTCTTCGCTATTTAAAACAACAACTTGGTCTCCAACAGTTATAGGATTAGTGGTTCTTATTCCCTTAATACGAAACTTCCCTTTTAATCGGGCATCAATAAAATCCCCATTATCTAACCTAACTTCGTACCAACTTCCAGTTGATTTTGTAACGTAACCTTGCGCCATAAAATGAAATCAATTTAAGAATCAAAAGTAGGTCATCCAATTCACTAAAAATGCCACTTGTAATCTGTATTTTTGACACAATCAATTTTTCAATATGTCTATAGTAGTTCAAAATATCACCAAAATTTACGGAGAACAAAAAGCTTTAAATGACGTTTCGTTTGAAATAAAGCAGGGTGAAATTGTAGGTTTTTTAGGTCCAAATGGAGCTGGTAAGTCGACTATGATGAAAATAATTACAGGATACTTGCCTCAAACCGTGGGACAGGTTACTGTTATGGGCTTGCAAATGGAAGATAGTTCTTTAGCGTTAAAACAACAAATTGGTTATTTACCAGAACATAATCCATTGTATTTAGAAATGTACGTATGGGAATTTCTGGAATTTGCAGCTAACCTTACAAAGGTGAAAAATGCTAAAGAGAGAATTGCCGAAGTAATTGAACTAGTTGGTTTGGGTAAAGAACAAAATAAGATAATTGAAAGTTTGTCAAAAGGCTACCGACAAAGAGTTGGGCTAGCTCATGCTATTTTACATGATCCAAAAGTTTTAATACTGGATGAGCCCACTACTGGTTTAGACCCGAATCAAATTGTAGAAATTAGAAACCTTATTAGAGAGATTGGTAAAAATAAAACCGTTATGCTATCCACCCACATTATGCAGGAGGTGGAGGCTATTTGTAGCCGAGTAATAATTATTAACGATGGCAATATTGTTGCAGATAAGCCAATTGAGCAAATAAATGAGGTGTCGGAAGGATTTACTGTGGTACGAGTTCAGTTTGATAATGAGGTAGATAAATCTATTTTTTCTTCACTAGAGGGTGTTTTAGAGTCTAGTATAGTAGGTGAAAATACCTTTGAAATAAAATCTAGTTCGGAGGTGGATATTAGACCAAGAATATTTGAATTGGCGGTGAAAAATGAGATTGCGGTTATTGAGATGTCGTTGGTAGAAAAGCACTTGGAACAGGTGTTCCAAGATCTTACCAAGAAATAATAAAGAATTCTTTGGCTGCAAAAAGGCTGAAATTAGGGTTTAATTTATTGGGGAATATTTATAACCCACTAAAAAAATATTTCCTTAAAAATCAACCTGAAAATGCCATTGCTATTGGTGTATCACGGTTAAAGAGATTATACACAAAAATATTGATAGTTGGAGGTGGGGCTGATAACACCATCGAAGAACTATTAAAACTTGAATCAGTAATAGAGATTACTCAAGTTGATATTTCCGAAACCTTAACCAATAAGTCAAAAAAAAGAATTCAATCAGGTGTTAAGCCAAAACATAATGTTTGCTATGAGGTGAATGCGTTTTTAGATTGGCAGTCTCTAAAAAAATTTGATCTGATTATTTGCCCTTTTTACTTGGATTTATTTGGAGATGAGGAAATCTTAAAGAATTTGGAAAAAATGAAATCGATGCTAAATCCAGAGGGAGAAATTCTGGTTATTGATTTTAAATCATTTGCCAACCAATCTATTAGACAACAATGGCAGCTTCGAATTTTATATTTATTGTTTTATCCATTCACGGGAATTATTCGAAAAGCAACTCCCGATTATTTAACCCTGTTTGATAAAAAGAAATATAAGTTACGTTCAGAAATACCGCTAGCTTTACCAAGCTATTCGGCACTTTTATTTGGGCTAAAGCGTAATTAAAACCTGCGCAATGGTAATTAAGGCAAATTTAAAAACCATGGTTCCTTCCATCATATATGCATTAAATAAAGGGGCGTTATAGGTTTTGAATTTTTCTATTATATAAATAGCCCATGCGTTTGCCAATAATAATGCTACAACAATAGTCCAGTTAAGGATTTCAGATTGAAAGCCGTGAATCACAGTAATCAATGAACTTAATGCTACCAGCCCCTTTGCTATTTTTAAAGCGTTTTCTTTTCCTGCAATAAGAGGAATGGTTTGCAAATTCCACTTTTGATCAATTCTAATATCTCTAACATCAAAAGGTATAGTAATCGCAAAAATGAATAAGAACCGTTCAATACCCAATAATGCAATGTCTGTCCCATTAAATGAGTTTAATAAAATTAATGGTAGGGATGATGTGGTTAAGGTGACTACCCCTGATATGGCATAAATTTTCACGCCTGGTATATCTCGTAACCTTTTCCATCCGTTTTTTGTAGGTAATAATGGTAGCGAATAGGCTATTGAAATTAATGCAAGTGGTAGCAGTATTTGAAATACTTCGTGTTCTAATTGAATAATAAAAAATAGGGTTCCAATAAGGCCTACAATTATGGATGCTTTTGTAATATTTGGTTTCTTAGCAACCGCTTTTTGAGCCTGAGAGTATTCTACAGGAATGGTTAGCTTTAAACCAATAAATCGATGCAACGGATAAAGGAATAGCGTAGAAAAAAATAAAAAGAAAATATAATTAAAATTAATTTCAAATTCTCCAACTGTCATATAGGTGCTCAGAGTAATAGCTGTAATGGGAATAGCTATATATGCATTACTATGGGCAAATCTAATTAGGGATAATTTTAAACTACTTTTCCCCTTTTTGTTATGGCTGTGAAAATGAGGTTCATGTGTTTTTATTGACATGAAAGTTTAGTTTTGAGAATGGCCAATAAGTGCTCCTATAATAGTACCAATAGTACTAGACCCTAGGGCATAGAATGATTTTTTGGCTCTAGCAACTTTTATATAGCCTTCTTGGTAGGCTGGGTTGGTTAGTGTTTTAGTCGACCTGTTTCCACCATTTACTACTTTAACATTTGAAACTCCTGCACCTACGGTGTATACCATTGGTACTGCTGCTACATAAAAACCGTCATAAAGTAAGTAACCAAAACCTGCCCCAAAGATTAAACCACCAACACTGGCCCATTGAGTTTTGTAATATTTTTTGGCATCTTGTTCTCCAAGAATAAAAAGGTACATATCGTTAGCTGAGAGTGTTAATTCTTCAGATTCGTTAACACTATATAGCGTGTCTAGCAAACCCTCAGAAGTTAACACACCAAAGATGGTGGTGGTTTCTTTTACTTTAACCTTGTTTTTTTTGCCCTTAACTATGCTGTAAGTAGTGGTTAAATCATTGGTTTCAATTAAAGTGCCAACCTCAATTTTTCCGTTCAAAAATAATATGGTATCCTGCCCAAACCCCGTTAAAGAAAAGGATAGTCCAATAATTGTCACAATACAGATGTAGAAACGCATGATAATGGATATAAAAACGGCTCAAATATAGCTAAATCACTAGTGTTTAGAGCTAATAATTACCGGTAAAAAAATCAAGTGGTGACCACTCACAATTTGTTTTATTGGCATGTTTAAAATGTTAATTTTGTGGACTTCAAAAAATGGAATAATTTTAAATCGCTTTATGGAATATAGAAATTTCACAAGACGTCATGTGGGAGTCAACGAACACAGTGAGAGTCAAATGCTTGATTATTTAGGATATAAAAATATTGATGACTTAATCGAGGACACCATCCCTACAAACATTAGACTTAATGATGAGTTAAGTGTTGGAGAAGGAATGAGTGAGTTTGAATATGGTAAACATATTACAGCTTTGGCTAATAAAAATAAGCAATTCCGTTCTTTTATTGGAATGGGATATTACAATACTATTACTCCTGCTGTTATTCAACGAAACGTATTTGAAAATCCAGGATGGTATACCGCCTATACACCTTACCAGGCAGAAATAGCACAGGGTAGATTGGAAGCTCTTTTGAATTTTCAAACTATGGTAGTTGACCTAACTGGACTTCCGTTAGCCAACGCATCTTTACTAGATGAGGCAACAGCTGCGAGTGAGGCAATGCTTATGTTCTTTCATTTACGCTCAAGAAAGCAAGCAAAAGCGGGAGTGAATAAATTTTTTGTAGAAGAAAATATTTTTCCTCAAACAGTTGATGTAATTATTTCTCATGCTAATGCCTCTGGTATTGAGTTGGTTGTTGGCGATTATTCTACATTCAAGGCAGATGATTCTTTCTTTGGTGCCATTGTTCAATACCCATCTGCTACTGGAAGTGCAACCAATTATAAGGATTTTGCAAAATCAATGAATGAAGCAGGAATTAAACTAGCTGTAATTTCTGATTTAATGGCATTGTCAATGTTAGAAGAACCAGGTTCTTGGGGTGCCGACTGTGTGGTTGGTAATACGCAAAGAATGGGTGTACCTATGGGGTATGGAGGTCCGCATGCGGCCTTTATTTCTACTAAGGAAGAGTTTAAAAGAAATTTACCAGGTAGAATTATTGGTGTTTCTCAAGATGCTGATGGCAGACCAGCTTTCAGAATGTCTCTACAAACCAGAGAGCAACATATTAAACGTGAAAAAGCAACCTCTAATATATGTACAGCTCAGGCATTATTAGCTGTTATGGCCAGTTTTTATGCGGTATATCATGGCCCTGATGGATTAAAGTCTATAACTAGTCAAATTCACTCCAAAGCGGTTACGCTTAATGAAGGTATTACTGCTGCGGGTTATAAAGCAATAAACGATTCGTTTTTTGATACCGTTTCTTTTGAAGCTACTCCAGAACAAATCCAAACAATTCGTGCCAATGCAGAATCTAAAGGAATTAACCTGAGGTATTTTGAAGGTGGATTTGGATTAAGTGCCGATGAAACGATGACCTTGGCAGAGGTAAATCAAGTAATTTCTGTGGTTGGTGGAGCAGAGGCAAATTTATTTTCTGCAAAAACAGCTATCCCTGCTGATTTAGAAAGAAAATCAGCGTTTTTAACGCATCCAGTATTTAAAAGCCATCATTCGGAAACAGAAATGATGAGATATGTGAAAAAGTTAGAGAATAGAGATATGTCTTTAACTCACTCTATGATATCATTGGGTTCATGTACAATGAAATTAAATGCAGCCAGTGAAATGATGCCATTGAGCCATCCAGGCTTTTTAAATATTCACCCATTTGTACCTGTTAATCAAGCTCAAGGTTATATTGATCTAATTGATGAGTTGAACAAGGACTTATCTGAAATTACGGGGTTTGCAAAAATGAGTTTCCAACCCAATTCAGGAGCTCAAGGTGAATACACTGGTTTAAAGGTAATTCAAGCTTATCATAAAGATAATAATGATTTAGACAGAGACCTTTGTTTAATTCCTGCATCTGCTCACGGTACAAATCCTGCGTCAGCTATTATGGCTGGTATGAAGGTGATGATTGTAAAGAGTTTAGAAAACGGAAATATTGATGTTGACGATTTACGTGAAAAAGCAGAAGCTAATAAAGAAAGTTTAGCCGCATTAATGATTACATATCCAAGTACTCATGGTGTTTATGAGGCATCTGTAAAAGAGATTATGGATATTATTCATGATAACGGAGGATTAGTTTACATGGATGGTGCAAATATGAATGCGCAGGTGGGTTTAACATCTCCAGGTCATATTGGGGCAGATGTATGTCACTTAAACTTACACAAAACATTTGCTATTCCTCATGGTGGAGGTGGTCCTGGTATGGGGCCAATTGGTGTAGTCGAAAAATTGGTGCCATTCTTACCAAATCACTCGGTAATTGAAGTAAGTGGAGATAAAGGAATTCATGGGGTTAGTGCAGCTCAGTTTGGTAGCGGATTGATTTTGCCAATATCTTATGGGTATATTAAAATGCTCGGTACTTCTGGATTAGAGAAATCTACCAAAATCGCAATATTGAATGCCAACTACATGCGTAAGAAGTTTGAAGAAAACGGATTTGATCTTCTTTATAAAGGAGAGAGAGGATGTGTAGCTCATGAGATGATTGTAGATTTTCGTAAATATAAGGCGCATGGAATTGAGGTTGTAGATGTAGCCAAAAGACTTATGGATTATGGTTTTCATGCACCTACTGTTTCATTCCCGGTTGCAGGAACATTAATGATTGAGCCTACAGAATCAGAGTCAAAGGCAGAGTTAGATCGTTTCCTTACCGCAATGATTAGCATCAAAAAAGAAATTGAAGCCGTAGTAGATGGTTCAGTGGATAAAGAGGATAATGTTTTGAAAAATGCGCCACATACGTCAAGAATGATTTCTTACGATGATTGGACAAAACCGTATTCTAGAAAAGAGGCTGCTTATCCAGTTGATTATTTATTAGATGCAAAATTCTGGCCTTTTGTACGTAGAATTGATGATGCGTATGGTGACAGGAATCTAGTATGTAGCTGTTTGCCAGTTTCGGCTTACGAAGATTAATAATTTAATTTGGAGGGGTTTCTATTTATAGGAGTCCCTCTTTTTATATCTCACTATGATGAAAAAGTATTCTTTACTTACTCTAATATTTTTTGCAACGCTTACTAGTTTTGCTCAAATACAAATGACCAATCAAAAGTCGTTTCAGTCTAGGAATTCTGACTATATGGATGTAGTAACTAGAGCCGGTAGCCCAGCTGCGGTGGCTTCTATTGATACTATTTGGTCTGATGATTTTTCAGATACCACCTTGTGGAACTATGTGGGTGGACTAGATGAGTGGAATGTGAGTGATTCTCTAACTAGCTCATTAATTGGACAAGGTTTTGATCCAGTCTTGAATTCCAATTCGGGAGGAAATTTTGCCATTATTGATTCTGACGGCTCTGGAAGCACAGGGGTTCAGAATGCATTTTTAGAATACAATCAAACCATTAATTGTAGTGGCTATTCAGCAGTGCAACTAATGTTTCAAACTTATTTAAGACAGTATCAAGAAACAAGAGAAGTGTTTGTTTCTAGTGATAATGGGGCTACTTGGGATTCTGTTCAGGTGTTAACCCAGTTTGGTAGTTCATCAACAAGTCCAAATCCCTACACTGAAATTGTAGATATTTCGCCTTATGCGGGTGGCAAAAGCGCGGTTTTGATAAAGTTTAAATATTCAGGTGCATTTGACTGGTTTTGGGCTATTGATGATGTGGTTATTACTACTATTCCTAATAACGATCTAGAATTAACACAAGAGTATTACAACGGAACTTCAGATAATACCTATTCCAATTATTACACAATGGTTCCAGTAAAACAAGCAGATTCTGCTATGCTGTATTTTGGAGCAGAGGTAGAAAACAAAGGAAACAGCGATCAGACAAATGCCTTTCTAAATGTTCAAATAGATTTTAACGGAGATTCTATTTATTCTGAAAACTCAGACACGGTTACAATTGATAGCGGACAAATGCATTTGTTTGACTTCACTAATTACTTTCTTCCTGATAGCGGAATAGGTACTTACGATATGTTTTTTGAGGTAAATTCAGACTCTACTGATGCCACACCAGAAGACAATATTGTTCAGCATCAAATGGAGGTTTCAAGTTACCAATATAGAAGAGATAACGACATGGTGACCAATGACAACTGGTTTGATGGAAACTCATGGGAAATGTTAGTAAAATACGAAATTTATCAGGAAGACACGGTGGTAGCTCTTTCGGCTTATTTTCCGTACAACTACATTACTAATCGTGGACTTGAAGAAGGAGATTCCATCTCTTATTATGTGTATAGGTCAACTGACTTGGTAAACCCTATATCTGAATACACCAATTATAAAATACAACAAGCTGACGTGAATTCATGGGTGTCCTTACCAATGCCGTTCGAGAATTTAAGCAAAGGAATTTATTATGTTGGGTTTAAAATTCAAACTAATCATGGTTCAATTGGTACGAATGCTAATATCAATACAAAAACAGCTCCATTAACTGTGCTAGTGCGAACAAATTCCAGCGCTAATACTGATCCATGGCAATTTACCACCTCATTCACTCCGTTTGTGCGAATGTTTACTAAAACCAATGATGGATGTGGTAACGTAAACATTAACATGAGTTTTGATGTGGTAGATACGCTTGAACTTGGTTCGGTTGAACCCACAATAACCGGAACAGGAGCAGAGCCTTATAATTATTCTTGGACTGGCCCCAATAATTTTTCAGCTACAACTAAAAATATTTATGATTTGGAAAATCAAGGATTGTATGTACTTACAGTAACAGATGTGTTTGGTTGCGAAGGTGTGGATACCGCCACCGTTGCTGGTTCGGTATTAGTTAAAGAAATAGAAAATAGGATAAAATGGCTAATCGCACCTAATCCAACCAATGGGAACTTTATAATTTCAGGACATGTGCAAGAACCTGGGAAATATGTGGTTTTAGTGTACAATAACTTAGGGATGAGAGTTATGCAAACATCTTTTGATGCGAATAACGATTTTAGTAAAACTGTGAATCTAACCAATTATAATTCTGGGGTATATATTCTTCAAATAATTTCCCCAAAAGGTATAAAAGAGTCAAAAATTGTGCTTAAAGAGTAAATCGATATTTCAGTAAGAGATAATTAAAATGCGATGGTCTTTTTATAGGCTATCGCATTTTTATTTTTATAAATCTTTAATTAAAATGGCAAAATTCCAGACATATTGTTATTAATGTGAGCTTGTAAGTTGCGGTATAGTTATTATAGGGTTATATTTGAGGCCTAAATAATTAAATTAATTAATAAATTATGAAAAAATCATTACTATCAATCATGGGGGTTGCGGTAACGGCATTGGCTTTTGGTCAAGTATCAAACGTTGCTCCAACAGCTCATAAGGCGATGACTAAGCAAACCCCACAGGGATTAACTGTTGCTCCAACGCCTTCAAAATCAAATACCAACCGTGCTGCTGGTAACGGAACAGCGGCTCTAGGTGCTACAGTTTTTTCCGAGACTTTTGGTGCTGGTTTAGCTGGTGACGGAACTAACGGCATGTGGACTACTAACGGAACCGTAAGTGGAGTAAACGACCCTGACGCGGTTTGGGAATATAGAGGTACAGCAACTACGCCATCTAATGCTACTGGTTCTCGTGGAGCATTTGCAGGTTCAGGAGCTCCTGTTTCTTCTCCAACTACTGCAAATGGGTTCTTTATTTTTGATTCTGACTTTCTTGATAACGGAGGTTCAGCTTCTGGTTCTGGAACTGGTATAGCTCCAGCTCCACATAAAGGATGGTTAGTTTCTCCAACCTTTTCTACTGTAGGATCTAATGATATTGTTATTAACTTTTCTACTTACTTTAGAAGATATGTAGGTACTGCTTACGTTCTTTTATCTAATGATGATGGTGTTACCTGGGGTGACTCTGTTGTTATTTTTGATACCGATTGGGGTGTGAACGTTGCTAGTGATGTTGATATGGTAATTAACAGTTCAGTAAACCATATTGCTAACACAGCAACAGCTAAAATTGCATTCTTCTTTGATGGTGAAACAGAGTCTGGATCTTCAGGTCCTGGATATTATTTTGCTATGGTTGATGATGTTACTATTCAAGAAAGTCCTGATAATAACCTATCTTTAGATGGTACTTATTATAGAACTCAAATTGACACTGGATCTACATTATACTATACGCAAGTTCCACTTGCCTTAGCTGCTTTAGATACTATTCAATTTAGTGCAAACATTTCAAACAAAGGTTCGGTTGATCAACCAAATACTTATTTCAAGAATGAAGTTTCTACTCCTACAGGAACTATGACTTTAAGTACTGATTCAACAACTTCTGTTGCAGGTTCTTCTGATTCTGTGATTATTGCAACTGAAATGGTATTAGATCAAGGTGTTGGTGAATATTCTTGGGCTTATTCAGTATGGTCAGCTGATTCTACGGATGATGTTCCTTCTGATAACGTTGCAGATACTGTTTTTGTAAATGTTACAGATTCAACTTATGCTAGAGATTTTGACGCATCAGGTAATAGCTGGTGGGGTGCTGGTTCTTCTTTCGAGATCGGTCCACTTTTTGATATTTATGATACTGTTAAAGCTACTTCTGTTTCTTTAGCTGTAGGTGATGCTTCTACTGTTGGTGAAGCTATCTCTATTTATATTTATGACGGTTCTTTAACTACTCCTTTAGTTTCTAGAGAGTTTATCCCTCTTACAGCTGCTGATATTGGTGTTGTTGCGACATTCTCAATTCCAGAAGTATTATTAACTCCTGGTCAGTATATTGTTACTTTCAAAACATACACAGATGGTGTAACTTTCCCAACTGCTCCAGTTGATGCTGATCCTCAAACTGTGTTTGTTGATGTTAACGCAAGCGGAACTTGGGGTTGGACAACTGCTTTTCCAGTAGTTAGATTAAATGTTTCTACAGATTTATGGGTGTGTGATTTAAGTGCTACCGCTTTACAAACAGGTAACAATGCTGCAATTGCTACTGCAACTGCAGGTACAGCTCCATATACTTACTTATGGTCAGATGGTCAAACTACTGCTGCTGCTACAGGTTTAACGTCTGCTGCAACTCCTGGTTTTACTCATACCGTTACTATTACTGATGATAGCGCTTGTACTGCTGTTGCTTCTGTAAACATTGTAACTGGAATTATTGAAGCAGGAATTCAAGGTGATATCACTCTATTCCCAAATCCAAACAATGGTGAGTTTTCTTTGAATTTAGAAAATGTTGAGAACGGAACTTACAATGTAAATGTAAAAAACATTATTGGTCAAAATGTTTACCAAGATGTGATTAACGTTACTGGTTCTTACAACTCAAACGTTAGAATTTCAAACATGCAAAACGGAATTTACTTTATGGAAATTTCAAATAACGCTGGTGAAACTTCTGTTATTAGATTTGTTGTTAAGTAATTAGATTAAGTCTTAAGAAAAGCCTGCTCAATAGAGCAGGCTTTTTTTTTGCATTACTTTTTAATTATTTGAAATGCAACTCACTTACATGAACGGTTTGTAACATCCATATATTATTGATATTTTTATCTCGAATATTAACTTGATAATTAATAAAATATGAAAAAAATTCTACTATTTGCTATGGGAGCAATCCTTGGAACAGGGGTTTCAGCTCAAACCATAAAAAAATCACCTATTACAGCGATAAATAATAGAGCTACTAACCTGCTCGATGAACAAAATGTTCTCTCTTCAACAAAATCAAATAGAGCTTCTAGAGCTGCTGGAGATACAGTTTGGATGGAAGATTTTGCAAATGGAATTCCTGCTGGATGGTCATTAAGCGGGGCAGATAATGTAACGTGTCCTTGGAAATATTCTCATGTGGGTTCAGTTGGGTTTTATAATGGAGGAAATTACCCTGCATCGGCCCCAGCAATGAATTCTGCTTCAGCGGCAAACGGATTTCTTATTTGTGATCCAGATTCTGCCAACCATAATATGTATGGGCAACCTTCTGGTACCACATATCAATACCTAGAGTCATACATCACCACAGCAGCAATTGACCTTACTGGACAACCTTCGGTTAGGTTGGAATTTGAACACTCGTTTAGATATAATAACTCCCCAGATTTATTGGTAAGTGTTAGTACGGATGGGGTTACCTGGACAGATTTCACTGCTCAAGGAAATGTAGATGCTAACCAAGCTTCAGCCGATCCTGAAACGTTCTCTGCAGATGTGTCTTCTTTAATTGGTGGAAGTTCCACGGCATACATAAAAATTGGTTGGTCAGCTCGTGTATATTACTGGATGGTTGATGATATTAGATTAACAGTTCCACCTGCTAATGATTTAGTGCTAAAAGGAAACTACTACCAAACCAATAGAGATACAGGAACTTCTCAATATTATACTCGAATTCCTTTAAGCCAAGCAGTTTTAGAAACTATTCAGTTTAGTGGAAATGTTGAAAATACAGGGTCTGCATTACAAACAAATACAATGTTTACAAATGGTGTTACCACTCCAGCGGGTTTTACAGCGTATAATTCCAATTCTTCGGATATTGCCTCTGGTGATACCGACTCTTTAATTATTTCTAATAGTTTCACTTTTTCAGATGGTTTAGGCCAATACTCATTTGCGTATTCAACAGCATCTGATTCGGTAGATAGTAATCCAAATGATAATGTATTTGACACCGTTATTGTTGAAGTTACGGATAGCACCTATTCTAGAGATTTAAATGGTGTTGGTAATTACTGGTATGGGGCAGGTTCATCTTTTGAGATTGGGCCAATGTTTGACGTGTTCGATACGGTTAAAGCTACTTCTGTAAGCTTAGCAGTAGGTGAAAATTCAGTTGCCGGTGAGGCCATTTCAATTTATATTTACGATGGTTCGTTAACTACACCAATAACCTCTAGAGAGTTTATTATCCTTGATTCTGCAGATGTGGGAACTTTGGTAACTTATGATATTCCAGAAGTATTATTAACTCCGGGGCAATATATTGTTACTTATAAAACGTATTCAGATCAAGTATTCTTTAGAAGATCTGCATTTACGGCCGATGCTCAAACATGTTTTGTAGACGTAAGCGCAAGTGGAACTTGGGGTTGGACAACATCTGTGCCCGTAGTTAGATTGAATGTTTCTGAAAACTTACACGTATGTGATTTAGCCGCAACAGCAGTTCAAACAGGAAATAATACAGGATTGGCTCAAGCTACTGGTGGTACAGCGCCATTTACTTATTTATGGTCAGATGGTCAAACTACAGCATCGGCTACTAATTTGACTTCAGATGTCTCTCCTGGTTATTGTCACACGGTTACAATAACTGATGATAGTGCTTGTACAGCAACAGCTGAGGTGTGTATCATTACAGGTATTATTGAAGCAGGAATAAAAGGTGAAGTAACAATGTATCCAAACCCAAATAACGGAAACTTTCAGCTAAATTTGGAGAACGTTGCAGCAGGTTCTTATGAGCTAAAAGTAACAAATATGTTAGGGCAAAATGTATATACAGATAAAGTAAATGTTGCGGGTAGTTATAATACCCATATGAATATACCAACCCTTACCAATGGAATTTACTTCCTTGAAATATCAAATGATTCTGGAGAAAAATCTGTGCTCCGATTCATTGTGGAATAACCACTATTAATTTGATTAT
>JBMYWA010000028.1:0-26688 GCA_049606935.1 Salibacteraceae bacterium | reverse complement strand
AGCATCCTTACCGCACGTTTAACACCTGCAATAAATACGTCTACTTCCTCCTTGGTATTGTAAATCGCAAAACTTGCTCTCACCGTTCCCGGAATGTCAAAGCGGTGCATTAATGGTTCCGTACAATGGTGTCCCGTTCTTACGGCAATTCCTAATTGATCTAGAATCACTCCTAAATCATAAGGATGAATATCACCAATCAAAAAAGAAACTACCCCAGCTTTATGATCTGCGGTTCCGATTAAACGAATACCTTCAATTTTCATTAATTCTTCGGTAGCGTAATCGTGCAGCATTTTTTCATGGGCTGCAATATTTTCAATTCCGTGTTTTTCTAAAAAGTCAATAGCTGCTCCAAAGGCAATAGTGTCAGCAATACTTGGTGTTCCAGCTTCAAATTTGAATGGAAGATCGGCATAAGTACTTTCTTCTAAAGTTACGGATTTGATCATTTCTCCACCACCGTGGTAGGGAGGCATTTTTTCTAATAATTCCGCTTTCCCATATAGAAATCCAATACCGGTTGGACCATACATTTTGTGAGAAGAAGAAGCGTAAAAATCACAATCTAGTTCTTGTACATCAACTTTTATATGAGGTAAAGCTTGTGCGCCATCCAGTAATACAACGGCTCCAAATTCATGCGCTTTTTCAATGATGAATTTCACATCATTTACTGTACCCAATGTATTAGAAACATGAGCCACGGAAACAATCTTAGTTTTCTCGTTTAACAGCTTTACGTATTCGTCCAATTCCAACTCTCCTTTATCGTTGATTGGAATGATGCGAAGTTTAGCTCCCGTTTTTTTACACCACATGTGCCAAGGCACCATGTTAGAGTGGTGTTCTAGAGTAGAAATGATTACTTCATCACCTTTTTTCAAATTTGCTGCTCCATAGGTGCTGGCAAATAAGTTGATGGCTTCGGTAGTACCTCTTGTGAAAATAATTTCTTTAGAATCGGCATTGATCCAATTGGCTAATTTTTCACGAACTTCTTCGTAGCGAGTGGTAGCTTTCTGACTTAAAGTATGCACTCCTCTATGAATGTTGGCGTGTTCTTTTAAGTAGTAATTAGAAAGCGTATTGATAACCGATAACGGTTTTTGAGAAGATGCCGCATTATCAAAATACACGAGTGGTTTACCGTTTACCTGTTCTTCAAGTATCGGAAACTCTTTACGTATTTCAGAAATGTTTAAAGGCATGTTTTTTTATTTAAAATTTAGCACTTTTTGAAGCTACGGCTTCCAGTACCACCTCCTGAAAAGGTTCAAAATTCACATTTTCAATGGCATCAGCTACAAAAGCACCTACTAACATTTTCTCTGCTTCTAATCTTTTAATACCTCTAGCCATCATGTAAAACAAGGCTTCCTCATCAAGTTGACCAATAGTAGACCCATGCGAACACTTTACATCATCTGCATAAATTTCTAGTTGCGGACGAGAATACGCATTGGCATCATCACTCAATAGAATGTTTCTATTGGTTTGGAATGCGTTGATTAACTGAGAATCTCTACGTACGTAAATTTTACCATTGAAAACTCCCGTAGCCTTATCAGACATTACGCCTTTAAAAGTTTGGTTAGAATTACAATGAGCGGCTTTGTGATCAACAATCACTCTGAAATCCGAGTTTTGTTTGTCGTTCAAAATGTAAGTTCCGTTTACGGTAGTCTCACAGTTCTCACCCAGAACGGAAACGTAAAAGTTTTTACGAGTTAGCTTTCCTCCAAAAATGTACGCACCTAAATTAATCTGGCTATTTGCATTTTGATGTGCGATAGCGGTAGAAACAAAATTGCTTTGTTCGCCATTTTGGTGGTAATCAAAAGCGTTTAAAATAGCGTTGTCGGCTACTAAAAAGCTGGAGAAGTGATTTGAAAATGAAACCTCATTATCTCCTTCAAAAATGGAAATAAAAGTAGCTTCAGATCCCGTAGCTAATTCAATGTAGTTACGATTGGCAGCAGAAGTTAATTCTCCGTTTTGAACATTTACAATAAATAATGGCGCTTCAATTTTGGTGTTTTTATCTACCGAAATATGTACTCCATCTGTAAATGATGCTTGGTTTAATAACGTAAATGCTTCTTGTTCGTTTTCCCAATTTACTGGAAATTTGGCCAATTCGCCTTCTGCTAATTTATCTAGTGGAGTAACAGATATTCCAGCTTCTTTTGGAAGAATACTTAAATCTAAATTTAAGAATCCGTTCACAAAAGTTAAACGCGGATGATCGCCTATAATAGCCATCGTTGCTTCCGAAATAATCGGATTCATGATTTTATTAGATGCGAATTCCTTTCTTAATAAACCAGAAACTTTAGTGTATTTCCAGTACTCATTTCTAAGCGTAGGAAATGCGGTAGACTCTAATCCTTGAGTTCCTTGATTACGCAATTGATCAAATCCAGACACACGTTCTGAGTTGCTCAAAATGGCATCCACAAACTCTTTATTTTTAATGGGTGCAATAACACTCATAGTTTTCTTTTTTTTAATGAGTAGGGTACTTCCATCTTCCGACTTCAGACTCCCTTCTTCAAAATTATTTCAACCAGTCGTAACCTTTTTCTTCTAATTCAAGCGCTAAGTTTTTATCGCCTGTTTTTACAATCTTCCCATCGTACATTACGTGTACAAAGTCAGGAACAATGTGATCTAAAAGTCTTTGGTAATGCGTGATTACTAAAAAGCTATTTTCTTTGGTATGTAACTGGTTCACACCATTTGCTACAATTTTCAAAGCGTCAATATCTAATCCTGAATCGGTCTCATCTAAGATGGCTAATTTGGGATCTAACATGGCCATTTGAAAAATCTCGTTACGTTTTTTCTCTCCGCCAGAAAAACCTTCGTTTACCGAGCGATTAGCCAAACGACCTTTCAACTCAACTAACTCTTGCTTTTCTTTCATTAACTTCAAGAAATCTTTGGCTTTCAACGGGTCTTGACCGTGGTATTCGCGGATGTTGTTCACAGCTGCTTTCATGAAATTGGTGTTAGAAACACCTGGGATTTCTACAGGATATTGAAAAGCCAGAAATACACCCTCTGCAGCACGCTCGTCTGGATCTAATTCTAAAATGTTTTTACCGTTAAAGATTACTTCTCCTTCGGTTACTTCGTACTCATCTTTACCCGCAATTACTGAAGCCAAAGTACTTTTTCCAGTACCATTTGGTCCCATAATAGCGTGAATTTCTCCTGGATTGATATCCAAGTTGAACCCTTTCAAAATTTTATGGCCTTCTACTTCTGCGTGAAGGTTTTTAATTGAAATAATTGGTGTGCTCATTTTTTATGTTTTGACCGAAGTCGGATGTCCGAAATCGGCAGATAATTTTTTGTGATAATTTTTAACCTACTGAACCTTCTAAGGTAATTGCTAATAGTTTTTGCGCTTCTGCAGCAAACTCCATTGGTAATTGGTTCAATACCTCTCTAGCGTATCCATTTACAATTAAGCTAATGGCTTTCTCCTCGCTAATACCTCTTTGTTGGCAATAGAAAATTTGATCTTCACCAATTTTTGAAGTTGTAGCTTCATGTTCTACTTGAGAACTTTTGTTTTTTACTTCAATGTACGGGAAGGTATGTGCGCCACATTGATCGCCTAATAAAAGCGAATCACATTGAGAGAAATTTCGCGAGTTGATGGCATTTTTATGTACTTGTACCAATCCACGGTAACTGTTTTCAGAAACTCCAGCAGAGATACCTTTTGAGATAATAACACTCTTAGAGTTTTTCCCTAAGTGAATCATTTTTGATCCGGTGTCTGCCATTTGATGGTTTGCGGTTACAGCTACCGAGTAAAATTCACCCTCAGCGTAATCTCCTTTCAAAACACATGATGGGTATTTCCAAGTAACGGCCGAACCGGTTTCTACCTGCGTCCATGAAACTTTAGATTTATAACCCTCACACATGGCACGTTTGGTTACAAAATTGTAAACCCCACCTTTGCCTTCGGCATCACCTGGAAACCAGTTTTGAACGGTTGAGTATTTTACTTCTGCTTCTTTCTTTACCATGATTTCCACCACCGCAGCGTGCAGTTGGTTTTCATCACGCGATGGAGCGGTACAACCTTCTAAATAACTTACGTAAGAGCCTTCATCAGCTACAATAAGTGTTCTTTCAAATTGTCCAGTACCTGCTTCGTTAATACGGAAATAGGTAGACAATTCCATTGGACAACGAACGCCTTTTGGAATGTAACAGAAAGAACCATCGGTAAAAACAGCAGAGTTTAATGCTGCGTAATAATTGTCGGCTGCAGGAACCACTGATCCTAAGTATTCTTTTACCAACTCAGGGTGCTCTTTCACCGCTTCAGAAAACGACATAAAAATGATGCCTTTTTCCATCAAGGTTTCTTTAAAAGTAGTGGCTACCGAAACGGAATCAACTACCACGTCAATGGCAATACCGTTCATTCGTTTCTGCTCATCTACAGAAATACCTAGCTTTTTATACATTTCTAATAACTCCGGATCTACCTCATCTAAGCTTGATAATTGCTTTTTAGGTTTTGGAGCTGAGTAGTAAGAAATGGCTTGAAAATCTGGTTTCTCGTATCTCACGTGAGCCCAATCTGGCTCTTCCATGGTTAGCCAATGACGGTATGCTTTAAGTCTAAACTCAAGTAACCATTCTGGCTCTTCTCTTTTACTGGAAATTAAACGAATAACATCTTCGTTTAATCCATTTTCTATTCGGTCGGTTTCGAAGTCAGAAACGAATCCATATTCGTATTCTTTTCCTTCTAAATCCTTCTCTAAGTCCGATTCAGTGTAGCCCATTATCTGTGCTTTATTATATTAAACGGCAAAACTTTCTCCGCATCCACATGTACGTGAAGCGTTTGGATTGATGAATTGGAAACCTTTTCCATTCAATCCTCCTGAAAAATCTAATTGAGTACCAATCAAGTACAGAAAACTCTTTTTGTCAACCACTACAGTCAAGCCATTGTCTTCCATTTTCTTGTCGTCCTCTTTAAGTTGATTATCAAAATCTAAATCGTACATCAATCCAGAACAACCGCCACCTTTAACGCCAACTCGAATAAATGAATTCTCACCCAAATCGCTTTGTGCTAATAAGCGCTTAGCCTCGTCTCTAGCCGCATCTGTAACTTCTATCATAATTTGACTCTTTATTTAGAATGATTCTAATTAAGCACAAAAGTACCTATTTTTAGGTAGGTAACAATTAAAAAAAAACACTTTGCGTAATTCTATTATAAGGATTTAATATATGTGAATAAAAAGTCAAAACTTCCAACCTTGCTGAACCAAAATTAAAGCTGTTAAAAAAAGCATAAAATCAGCCAATTTGCCATTTTTGCTGGTGTTTGAACAAGAAGGGGTTGGGTAGGTTTAACTTTAGGTTGTAGATTTGCCACTTTAAATTATTTGGGCAAAAGGGGATGCAATTAAAAAACAAAATATTTCTGTTAAATTGGAAATCTTTCCTTATTGTTATCGGATTATTCTTTACTTCAGAAAGTAGTCTTTTTTCGCAATCTATTTCAGGAACAGTTACGGATAAAGAAAAAGAGCCCTTAGCCTTTGTTAACCTTCTTTGGTCAGGGACCAATATTGGAGCTTCTACAGATGAAAAGGGAAAGTTTAAAATTGAAATGCCAGCCAAGTTCCCGTCTTTTTTGATTGTTTCCTATGTGGGTTTTAGAACCGACACTATTAAAGTTTGGGAGAACATGAAGAAATTGAACATTGAATTGAAAAGCAATGTTGACTTAACGGAATTTGAAGTTACTAGTCGCCAAAGTTCGACCAGCATAGGAACAATTTCAACCGATTTAGTGGAAACCCTTAATGCCGATGAATTGAAAAAGGCAGCTTGTTGTAGTGTATCTGAAAGTTTTGGAACCAACGCTTCGGTAGATGTTAATGTTACGGATGCGGTATCTGGTTCAAAAAAAATTAAGATGTTAGGTTTGGATGGTATCTATACTCAAATTCAATTTGAAAACCTTCCATTAATTCGTGGGCTATCTGCATCTAATGGATTAGACTTTATTCCTGGTACTTGGGTGGAATCTATTCAAATAAAAAAGGGGGCAGGTTCTGTTGTAAATGGTTACGAATCAATTGCAGGACAAATTAATTTGGAACTTTTAAAGCCAGATGAGGCGGATAAATTTTTCTTAAATGTTTATGCAAATGAAATGGCGAGATTTGAGTTAAATACCCACTTCGCGAAAAAGCTAAATAAAAAATGGAGTACTATGTTGCTAATACACGGTGCAAACCAAGGAATAGAAATGGATCATAATGATGATGGTTTTTTGGATATGCCTTTAAAAAATACGGCAATAGTATTTAATCGTTGGAAGTACTTTGGAAAGAAATTTAGAGCACAGTTTGGTGTTCATGGAGTTTATAGTGATTTAAGTTCAGGGCAAAAAAAGGAGTTTGATAACCCATATAAAGTAGATGTTCTAACCAATCAAATTTATGCGTTTGCAAAAACGGGTTTTCTATTTAAAAGTGAAAACAGTTTTGGTGTGGTTACCAAATACAAATTTCACGATCACAAATCCAATTACGGATTAACAACATATAATGCAGATCAGCAGAATTTGTATGTGAATGCAGTATATAACGATGAATTAAAAGATAAAAAAAGCAGTATTAAAACAGGGTTTAGTTTTAATACAGATCGATACCGACATCAATTTAATGATTCAAATTTTACTAACCTAGAGGTGGTGCCGGGTGCATTTTTTGAATATGCATACGTGGTTGACAAAATGTCGATTGTTGCCGGTATTAGAGGAGATCATCATAATCAATTTGGTGCGTTTGCTTCTCCTAGATTGCATTTCAAATACAATGTTACGCCTAGGTCTGCTTTAAGACTATCTGTAGGAAAGGGGTTTAGAACCACCAATGTGCTGATTGAGAACTCTTCATATTTAGTAAGTTCAAGGCAGATAAGGTTTGAGGAATTATTGCGTGCAGAACAGGCGTGGAACTATGGGGTGAGTTATTCTCACAAATGGACATTAGGTAAAGAATTGGAATTAGCTACAAATGCTGATTATTACTATACCGATTTTGAAAACCAGGTAGTAGTTGATTTAGAAAATAAAGACTACGTTTCGTTTTATAACCTAAACGGACAATCATATTCTCACGCTTTTCAAGTGGAAGCTTCCGTTGAATATAAACGAGCGGATATTAAATTAGCGTATAAGTTTCTGGATGTACAAACTCAATACGGAACTGAGTTAAAAAGAAAACCATACACTCCAAAAGACAGGCTTTTACTGAATTTGGGGTACCGCACTAAATATGATAAATGGAAATTTGATTTAACTACCCTGTGGACGGGTTATAGTCGTTTGCCGTCTACCGAAGGAAATGCAGAGGGGAATATCAGATCCAATGAATCTTTAGCTTTTTTTCTATTAAATGGGCAGATTACTAAAAAGTTTAGAACCTTTGAGTTGTATTTAGGGGGAGAAAATCTTTTGAATTATAAGCAAGAAAATCCTATTATTGACAGTGATAATCCTTTTGGAGATGAATTTGATGCTTCTATGGTTTGGGGGCCAGTTCAGGGAAGGGTGCTGTATGCAGGATTTAGGTATTCAATTAAATAAAAAAGAAATATGAAAAATTTAGGACTATTAATCGCTTTTGTGGCGGTGTCATTATTTACAAATGCAGCATTTGTAAAAGGAGGAACAGAAACCATTAAGATTCAAACATCATCTCAATGTGATATGTGTAAAACAACCATTGAGAAAGGGATGGCATTCATTAAAGGAGTTAAGAAAACAAGCTTAGATGTTGAGAGTAGTGTGTTAACGGTAGTGTACAACCCTGCTAAAACAAACCCAGACGAAATTAGAAAAGCAGTAGCTGCAATTGGTTATGATGCCGATGATGTACCTGCCGAAAAAGAAGCTTACGATAACTTAGATAAGTGTTGTAAAAAAGGCGCTCATAAGTAGGTTTCGGTTAAATTATTTAAAAGCCTGCTTTCGAAAGAAAGCAGGCTTTTTTTTGTCTATAAGATTCAATCCTTTATTTTCGGGAGAAATTCCGCATAAATGTCCATCAATCCAGTTGTTTTATCTATTCCAATTTATTTTGTTCTTATTGTATTGGAGTGGGGGGTGGATCTTATGAAAGGTAATAATCGCTATTCTTTTAGAGACGCATTAGGTAATATTGGCTGCGGAATAACCCAACAATTAGTAAATCTTTTTACCAAGGTTGGAGTAATAGCTCTTTACACTTATATATATAATAACTATAAACTATTTGAGGTTGAACATACTTGGTATTGGGGAGTGGTATTAATGATTTTGATTGATTTTTTTTATTACTGGGCGCATCGTATGTCGCATGAAATAAACCTTTTTTGGGTAGGGCATGTGGTGCATCATCAAAGTGAAGAATACAACTTATCAGTGGCGCTTAGACAAGGTACTTTGCAAACATTTTTTACATCTCCTTTTTATTGGCCTATTGCCCTTTTGGGTTTTGATCCGTATTGGTTTTTGTATCTAAGTGCTTTTAATTTATTGTACCAATTTTGGATTCATACGGAATATATTGGTAAAATAGGATGGTTGGAATATGTTTTAAATACCCCTTCTCATCATCGTGTTCATCATGCTACCGATCCCAAATACATTGATAAAAACCATGGAGGATCACTGATTATCTGGGATAAGATGTTTGGTACTTTTGCGGAGGAGACAACCCATCCAACTTACGGAATAACTGTGCCGCTGAATTCGTACAACCCTATTTATGCTACTGTTCAGCCGGCTGTAAGTTTATGGAAAAGGGTGATTAAAACTCCCGGGATTACCAATAAATTCCAAGTGTTATTCAGGTCTCCAGCTTGGAAATATGAAAATGAACCAGAGGCCGAGTCTGCCATTCGGAAGATTAAAGTACCATCAAATCACACCTTGATTTATTCGGGCGTTTGGTTTCTAATTGTAATAGGATTAACCGCCAATTTGCTGTTCAAATATGCTAATTATAATGTGAACTTCATTCTATTTTATATGTTCTTTTTATTGTTTACCCTTTGGAATATAGGTAACTTGAATGATGGAGAAAAATTTGCCAAAATAGTGGAGCGGGTACGGATTTCGGTTTTTTGCGTAGGATTGTTTTGGGTGATATGGTTTGTTAATCTGTCATGGATAATTGGATTAGTGGCTTCCGTGGTTTTATTTTCTGGGTTGTTGTTATTAAAAGAAAAACCCGCTCCTAAGTAGTATTGGGTGTTAGATTGTTATCCGGCTAAAAAGCCCATTTTACCTTTTTCATAATCGCGTAATGCTTCCATGATTTCGGTTTGGGTATTCATAACATATGGACCCCACATCGCTTTTTTTTCAAGAATTGGCTCACCAGCCAATATCAAAAGTTTAGAAGGTTCATTTGCTTTGATATCTACTTTAGATCCTTCTGCATTTAATTGTAAAAGTTGTTGACTTCTTAACTCAGAGTCATTCACTATAGTGTTGCCATTTAATTGAAAAACGAGAGCATTTTGATCTTTTGGTAAATCTATTTGTGCCAAGCCATCTTTATCCAGTATTACGGTAAAAGCGGATATATTAGTTAACGAATTAATAGGTCCTCTCTCATTTTTCATTTCTCCCGAAATGATATTAACCACACTCTTATGTTGTTTTATTTGAGGAATGTCTGACTGGTCAAAGGCCTGATAGTTAGGAGGACTCATTTTTAAGGAAGAAGGGAGGTTTATCCATAACTGAATAATTTCCATGACGCCTCCTTTTTCAATGAATGACTTGGGATTTCCTTCGGAGTGAATAATTCCAGATCCTGAAGTAATCCATTGTACGCCACCTGCCTTTACTACCGATTCGTTACCCAAAGAATCTTTGTGTTCAACCTCGCCTTGAAAAACAAAAGTTACAGGCTCAAATCCTCTATGAGGATGAGGTGGAACAAAGAACCCTGGTTCATGTACCGATATTTTTTTTGGCCCAGCATGGTGTAATAAAATAAAGGGATTTACTTCATCTAAGGTTCCTTGTGGAATGGGTTGGCCAATAATGACATCCCCCATTCGCACCGGTTGACTGTTTACGATTTTTAAAACCGATTTTTTCATTTTCACCTCCTTCAGGTAAGCTTTGAATGATTATACTACTTCAAACATTTCGTTTAAAGGTTTTCTTACTTTTTTGCCGTGTTGCGTTTGATCTTCTTCTGAACGATAACCAATTGGTAAAACTACCGAGGCATTAAGGCCTTTTGCATCTAACCCAAGTATTTTGTTGTACTGGCTAGCATCGAAACCTTCCATTGGGCAAGAGTCAATTTTTAACTCCGCACAGGCAGCCATTGCGTTTCCTAATGCAATGTACGTTTGTCTAGCGGTCCAGCCTTTAACAACATCGGCAGGCATTCCGCTAATGGTCTTCTTCATGAAGTCGCCATAGCCTGTTAGGTTTTCTACCGGGATTCCTTGAGTATTTGCTTTTAATTGTACCAATGCATCAATATGATCTGGTGTTACTTCATTGAAGTTACAGAATACCAATAAATGCGATGCATCAGAAATTTGAGTTTGTCCCCAAGAAGCCGGAACTAATTTTGCTCTAATTTCTGGATTTTCTACTACTAAAACTTTATACGATTCTAAACCATAAGAGGTGGCAGTTAAACTAATAGCCTCTTTAATGGCATTTAAATCGTTGGTAGATATCTTCTTTGAAGAATCGAATTTTTTGGTGGCATAGCGCCATTTTAAATTATCTATAATTGACATGATGATCTATTTTAATTGTTGATTTGCATAGGTACTTCCATTAATAGCACCGTGCTTTTAGTGTTTGATTTAATATTTATTTCAGTTGAATCCCAAATCCCCATACCATCTCTAGTTTGTAAAAGTTGGTTTTCTATTTCTGTTTCTCCTTCAATTATAAAGGCGTAGACTCCATTTTTAGAATCTTTTAGTTTATAACTAAAATCCTGGTTAGGCTCCATTGCCCCTAAATGAAACCAAGCATTTTGATGAATCCAAACCCCAGCATCATTTGGGTTAGGTGAAAGAATTTGTTTAAACCCGTTTTCAGTTTCGGAATTGTCAATTTTTAATTGGTCATACCTTGGGGTGACTTGCCTTTTGTTTGGAAAAACCCAAATTTGTAGCAGCTTTAAGGCTTCATCTTTGTTCTTATTGTACTCACTGTGTTGAATTCCAGTACCCGCACTCATTACTTGAACTTCTCCAGGGCTAATTACTCCAGAATTACCCATGCTATCCTTATGTTCCACTTGCCCACTTAACGGAATGGTAATGATTTCCATATTGTCATGTGGATGAGTTCCAAAACCCATTCCTGGAGCGATGTAATCATCATTTAAAACGCGTAACACCCCAAAATTCATGCGTTCTGGATTGTAATAATTAGCAAAGCTAAATGAATGATTGGCTTTCAACCATCCATGATTTGCTTGACCTCTGCTGTTTGCTTTATGTAAAACCGTCTTCATGGTTTTTATCTCCCTATTGGGTATATGATTATACCCTTCTTGTGTTATTATTGAATTTTCTTTTTTACCGGATTTATTGTGCTCTGTGGCTAATATAGTTGGAGCTATGGCTCCAATAGTACCAGAAATAACCGCTTTTTTTATGAAATTTTTTCTATTCATCCAGTTTAATATTCTTAAATAATTTCTAAGCTATCCTCTTATTTTGTCTAACAATTCGGCTAGAGTGGAGGCTTCTTTTTTCGAAAGGTTTTTTTCAATTTCTTTTTCCGAAATTTTCAAGGACTTTATTACGTTTTCAATTAATTCTAAACCTGCTGGTAAAATTGAAATATCTACCTTCCTTCTGTTTTCGGGACAAACTTCTCGTGTAACTAATCCCTTTAATCGCATTTTTTCAATTAGCCGTGTGGTATTGCTCATTTTGTGCACCATTCGTTCTGAAATTTGCTGCAGATTTAAAGCCTTTCCCTTTTGGCCTCTTAGAATACGTAGAATATTATATTGCTGCTCTGAAATTCCGAATGGTTTCAATAAACTGTTCATCCTTTCAGACATCCAAGCTCCTGTAAAAATCACGTTAAGCGTTGCCCTGTGATGAGGTGCCATTTCGGTGCTCATTTTCAATTCATCTTCTAGTTTCATACTTTTATTGTTTACACAACAAATGTATATACAATTATTGAGATTGAGGTATTTATTGAAGATATTTTAACATTTTCCACATACTAGACTTCATTTGCTCCAATTCATTTATTGGAATAGAACTCGTATCTGCCATCTTTGTTGGTATTTCAGATGCCTTAACTTTTAATTGACTGCCACGTTTTGATAGTTTAATTAAAATGACTCTTTCATCATACGGGGCTTTTATTTTTTCAATAAGCCCCTTTTTCACCATAGTTTTTAACAAAGGGGTAATGGTATTCGTATTTAGCAATAGCTTTTCACCAATATTTGAAACCTTTTGGTTATCATTTTCCCATAAAACTAACATTACCAAATATTGAGGGTAAGTTAGACCAATTTCTAACAAAAAAGGTCTGTACAGTTTAGTAATTAACCGTGACGTAGCATAAATTGGGAAACACAATTGGTTTTCTAAAATAAGGTTGGTGTTATTACCCATGATTATTTCAGTAGCTTTTTTATGTCCTTTTCAATTTTAGAAGGAACGGTAGTAGGAGCATATCTCTTGTATGGAACTCCATCTGGTCCTATTAAAAACTTGGTGAAATTCCATTTTATTTTTTTTCCTAAAAAACCACCAAGTTCATCTTTTAGGTACTTAAAAACCGGATCGGTTTGTTCTCCATTTACATCTACCTTTTTTGTGAGTTGGAACGTTACTCCATGATTAATTCTACAGGCTTCCTCTATAGTATCGTTGGTTTCTGGCTCTTGATTATTGAATTGGTTGCAAGGAAACCCAATAATTACTAGCCCATCTTCTTTGTAGCGTTGATTTAGGTCCTCTAGTCCATCAAATTGGGGGGTGAGCCCGCATTTTGTGGCAGTATTTACTACCATAATTGTTTTGCCTTTGAAATTTGACATTGGAATGGTTTTACCCGTGGGTGTATCAAAGCTTAAATCGTAAAAATTCATAGTTTTATATTTATATCGTACACGACAAAAATACATCTGATTACATTGTACTTTGGTTTTTAGTGATAAAAAATTGTAATGAATTAATAATATCTTTGAGTATTTATATCCATAAATTATGCAATCAGTTATACATACCTTTCATATTAACAAGCCTCAAACCGAGGTATATACTGCACTAACAACTATAACTGGATTAGCATCTTGGTGGACAGAAGATACTATTGGAGGTACCGGTTTGGGTGATTCCATTTATTTCACTTTTGGAAACTACGCTACATTTGAATTTCAGGTTTCTTTATTGGATGTGGGTAAATTAGTAAGTTGGAAATTTATTGGCGGAAATCCAGATTGGGACAATACGCATGTCACTTTTGTTTTGTCTACTGATGAAAATAAAACCAAGGTGGAGTTTGTTCATGATGGATTTAAAGAGGAATACCCAAATTTTGGGAATATTAATTTTACGTGGGCCGGTTACCTGAGTAGTTTGCGTGAATATTGCGAAACAGGGAAAGGTCAACCTTTTAGCATGTAATTTTACTTAGGGCCGTAATGGGCATATTTCAGTAAAATATCCATGGGCACAATTTCTAAAGTTTTTTCATTTGTAGCCTCTAAAACTACTAATGGAGCTGCGTTATTTTGATGTGCTTGAAGGAATCTTGCAGCACATAAGCACCACCTGTCTCCAGGTTTAACGCCATCAAAATTCCATTGGGGTCTTGGAGTGGATAAATCATTGCCAATAACTTTTGAAAAATCCAGAAACGCAGCGGTGGCTACAATACAAACGGTATGCACTCCGTGGTCTGTTTCATCGGTATTACAGCAGCCATCTCTAAAAAAACCTGTTAATGGTTGGTTGCTACAAGTTATTACTGGATCTCCAAAAATGTTGGTAGTTTGCATATGAAAATTTTAAGCAAAATAGTGAAATGATTACTACCCACAAAAAAAGCCGATTATTTCTAATCGGCTTGTCTTTATAGTTCTTGATATGCACTATATCCTAGATCATGCAAAGCGGTTTTATTGTAATTAATACTTGCGTGAGCCTGATAAATTTCTGGTTTGTCGGCAACCTGTAACAATTTACTATAGTTATCAGAGGTGCAAATTACAACGGTTTTTAAGCTATTAACCGCAAAGGATTTTACAATGGCTTTATCCACTTTGTTAAAGAATTCCCGAACGTAGTTATCCTGTTTTTTTTGATTAGACTTGTCAAAGTGCTTATCTCTTTCCATCGCAAGAAAAGGAAATCCGAAATCAGTGACCTCCCCAACGATTCGTTCATTTTTAGCTAAGTATAATTGTGCTTTTTCTTTACTTAAATGAAGAATGTTGTAATTCTTAGTTTCTTGAAATTCCTGTTCGAGCACATCAATTTTGAAATGGTCTCCAATAAAAACGCTTGATTCCAATATGGGTAGTTCTGATGGAATAACTTTTATGGTTTCGGTAGAAACAAATAAGTGTAATGATTTGCCTAATCTAGTAAAGTCAATCTCTGAAATAATATTGCTTAAGGTATTCAAAGTGACTGTAGCGTACACTTTGCTACAATTTTTAAATAACTCCTCTTTTACCAATTTTAAAATGTTTTTTAACGCAATCTCATCTTGTTCATATTCTGGATAGGTTTTATGTGTATTGATAGAAACGCTAACCAAGCCAACACCTCTTTCTGCTTTTAATTTTTCAATTAACTTTTTCATATTGTACGCCTTTGGTGACTACATCCTTAAACGAAAATTAAAGGATTTTTGTTCTAGGTATGGTGTTAAATTACCTAAAAAGAGGGCGGCTTATTAATGGAGAAAAACTCCAAGGAATAGAGCTTAAAATTAGGATTAATCCAATACCCCAATAAACCCAAATTGTTTTATCTGCATTTATTTTGGTGGTTTGCCTATTGGATTTGAAATACCCCCAAATAATTAACCCAATCGCAAGATTCATAACGGTAATATGTTCCAATCCAAAAAACCTAATTTCACGCACATGTATAGCTTTGGACGTTTGCTGCATAAAGTAATTGGAAATAGGACTAGTAAAATAAAGATAAGTACCCAGAATCCATTGTAAGATAATGCTGAGTAACGATGTGAATTTAATTTTCTGATTGAACCCTTCTATATTTGGAAACCGTTTTTTGGCCAAAACTAAACTCGTTATTAAAAACAAAAGTACCGCCCATCTATTCCAAGAATGGAAAACTAAGACTATTTGAAAATAGGAATTCAACATTATTGCAAATCTAGCTTTATAGACGAACCATCCAATTGAAAAACTTCAAGAAATTCATTTAAAAACGTCCTCCATAGTTAGTTTTGCAGCCCGAAAACGAGAATTATGATTTCCATAGATAACATAGGTGTAGAATTTAGTGGTCACACATTGTTTAGCGATGTTTCATTTGTAATTAATGAAAACGATAAGATTGCCTTGATGGGTAAAAATGGTGCGGGAAAGTCTACCATGATGAAAATTATAGCTGGAGTGAATAAACCCACTAAAGGAAATGTGCGAGCTCCTCAGGATGCGGTAATTGCGTATTTACCACAACACCTACTTACTGAAGATAATTGCACCGTTTTTGAAGAAGCCTCAAAAGCTTTTGGTCATATATTCTCCATGCGTGATGAAATTGCTGATTTAAATAAGCAGTTAGAAACGCGTACCGATTATGAATCGGTTGAATACATGAAAATCATTGAGCGTGTAACCGAATTAGGGGAGAAGTATTATGCGATTGAAGACATCAATTTTGATGCAGAGGTAGAAAAGGCTCTGCAAGGTTTAGGATTCAAAAGATCTGATTTTACACGTCAAACCAGCGAGTTTAGTGGGGGTTGGAGAATGCGGATTGAATTGGCTAAGATCTTATTAAAAAAGCCAGATCTAATTTTACTGGATGAGCCTACTAACCATGTTGATATTGAATCGGTGATGTGGTTAGAAGATTTTTTAATCAATAAGGCTAAAGCGGTAGTGGTAATTTCTCATGATAGAGCGTTTATTGATAATATTACCAATAGAACCGTAGAAGTAACCATGGGTAAAATCTATGATTACAAGGCTAATTACAGCCATTATTTAACGCTTAGAGAAGAGCGTAGAGCAGCGCAAATTAAAGCGTATCAAGAGCAACAAAAGTTTATTGCCGATAATCGTCAGTTTATTGAGCGCTTTAGAGGGACTTTTTCTAAAGTGAATCAGGTAAATTCTCGCGAAAGAATGTTAGAGAAGTTAGAGATTATTGAAATTGATGAGGTAGATAATTCTTCTTTGAAATTAAGGTTTCCTGCGGCTCAGCGGTCTGGTGATTACCCAGTGGTGGCCAAAGATTTATCTAAAAGTTACGGAGAAACGGTGGTGTTTAAAGATGCCAACATGAGCATTGCTCGTGGCGAGAAGGTTTCTTTTGTAGGTAGAAATGGAGAAGGGAAATCAACCATGATTAAAGCCATTATGGGCAAGATTGACTTTAAAGGCGAATGTGGATTAGGACATAATGCCAAGGTGGGATATTTTGCCCAAAATCAGGCTTCTTTATTGGATCCAGACTTAAGTATTTTTGAAACTGTGGATCAGGTAGCCAAAGGAGATATCCGTAAGCAAATCAAAAATATTTTGGGTCGTTTTATGTTTAGTGGAGATCAAATTGACAAAAAGGTTAGCGTGTTATCAGGAGGAGAAAAAACTCGATTGGCCATGGTTAAATTGTTACTAGAGCCCGTAAATGTTTTAATACTGGATGAGCCAACTAACCACTTAGATTTGAAATCAAAAGATGTATTAAAGGAAGCTTTAAAAGCCTTTGACGGCACCTTGATTTTGGTATCCCACGATAGAGATTTCCTAACCGGGTTATCGCAAAAAGTATTTGAGTTTAAAAACAAGCGTGTTATTGAACACTTTGAAACCATTGACGCTTTCTTAGAACGAAATAGAATGGAGCATTTGAAAGAATTGGGTTAAGGTTCAAAATTTGTTTATTTAAACCTATTTTCGTTACCCAGCATGAAAAAGAGTTTTTTGAGTAATTTGCATACCATTAAAAAGGAATTAAAGCCATTTTTTAATTTTTCTGTAAATGATTGGCAGGATGTTGTTAGTCTAATTCTTGGGGGAATACTAGTAGTAATAATTTTTTTTCAAGCCTATTTTTTGGAATTAAATTATGACGAAGCATACACGTACCTTAACACAGGAAGGTGGGATAATGTATGGCAAATTTACCAGTTTAGAATTGCGAATACTCATTTTCTAAATTCTTTGCTGATGAGTGTAACTACATTGTTCTTTCCATATAATGATGTAGCTATTCGTTTGCCAGCAATATTATTTGGGCTTTTTTATGTGGCCATTTCCATTTCCTTAGCCAAACAGTTTAGAAATAAACTTTTGTTGCTAGGCCTTTTGTTTTTCTTCTATTTCTTCACTCTTTATCTTTCTATGGCAAGGGGATATGGAATGTCTGCAACCTGTGTATTAGCTATGGTTTTTGTATATAAAAATCAAGCAGAATTCAAAAACTGGTTTTTAACTTTTTCCATTTTTGGGCTATTAGCTTTATATGGCAATTACATCGCAATTCCAATTATTTCGGTTTTTGGAGCTTACATTTTCGTGGTAGACTTTAAGTTTAAATTACCTCCAGTAACAAAAAAATCGCTTTATTGGTTAATTGGAATTTTCTTATTGGGAGTGTGGGGGTTCATATCGGTAACCAAAGCAGGGAAACCATTATATGGCGCGTTTGATAAATCATTTATTGAGGCCATTTCCTTAGATTGGTTGGCCAGGTTTATTGGTGGGTATGATACTTCGGTTTATGAGATTTCCAATAAACTAGGGTTTTTGGTAAAAATAGCCGGTATAATTTCGGCAGCTTTTGGAATAGGGATATTGGGGACGTACATTTTTGGGAAGAAACAAAATGTGGTTGGAATGGTTACCCTGTTGAGCTTGTTCTTAATTTTCGTAATTTCCACTGTGGGTTCAAAGCCCTTGCCCACCGGAAGGGTTTTGATTCCATTTTGGCCATTAATAGTAGTATCATTACTAGAAATTATAGAATATGCTACTTGGCGACTAAATAAGAGGATTATTTATCTGGTTAACGTTGGTTTTTTATTGGCACTATCGTTTAATTATTTTGGTCATTTCTCGAAGTTTTGGAGTGCCAGTTTTGCTAATGCTAAAGAATTTAGGGCATTGAGTTTTGTGAAAAACTATGAGTTTGAAGGCAATCCTAGCGAAGTTTATTTTGCAGATAAAATTCTGAAAGATGGAGATTTGGGTATTAGACCCGAAGACTTTTACTACTTAGCTCAGGAAAGGAGAAGAGAAAAAATAATAAACTACCTGTCAAAGAATACTCCAAATGAACAATTTATTTTTAAAAATTCAACCATTCGTGTTTTTATTGCAAAAAGGATTTTTAGTGTGGGCTTAAACAACCCAAATACAATGGATAGTGTGAAAATTACGCTCTACAGTAATAAAGATTTGGTTTTTGAAAAAAAGGTAGTTTTGAGTTCAGGTAAAACGGTTAATAACAAATTCAAACAATTGTTGTTGCCATTTCCAGTATTGCCAAAAACAGATTACTTGGTTTTTGAATCGCTAACCGACAATAGGTCGTATGAATATTTCCTAGAATAAAAAAAGGGAAACTAACCAGTTTTAGTTCCCTTTATTTTGTCAGTTTATTTGAAATTTATAAGGGTGGAAAAATTAATTATGAATTCCACATTCTCTATTCTCCACAGCCTTGGTGGGGTCATAATAATCTAACTCATTTGGTAGATTATATACGGTCATGTATTCTTCCATTTCTTCATCGGTGTAATGATAGAAAGGACTTACCTTTAACACGCCATCTTTACTAAGAGATAAAATATCAATAGAGTCTCTAAAAGCGGTTTGATGTTTTCTTAAGTTGGTGAACCAAACTTTTGGAGCATGTTTTTTCATGGCTCTTTCAAAAGGTTCCAGCTTTACTTGATAACTAAATTCTTTATGCTTCGGGTCATCAACTGTTGGAATACCCATTAACATGTTTCGGTAAGCCATAGTTTGTTTTGGTACAAATAAATCTACATTTAGACCTAATTGTTTGATTATGGCATCCGCGTTTTTGTAAGTTTTTAGGGTGTTGTAACCGGTATCACACCATATAACCTGAGTTTTAGGATGGTTTAATGTAACAGCATGCAAAATGGCAGCTTCATATGGCCTAAAGTTAGTAGTGATAACCGTTTTTTCGTTTAATGCCATTGCCCATTCTACAATAGCCGCAGGTGATTGGTGTCTTAAAAACTTGTTTAATCCTTTGAGTTCCATTTGATTTTCTTTTTAACATTAATACCCTATCGGAGTAGTAGGGTATGCAAATGTAAAATCATTTTTGAAATATAAAAGAAAAATGGAAAAAAGGAATATTGGTTAAATAATGTCGGCTAGTGATTTGTTTTCCAATACTCTTAAGGTGCTGTCTCTCACTTCAATCATGAGTAAATGTACGGAGCAGGATTCCTCATCCACACAATCCTCACACTTTTCGTAGTAATTTAAACTTACACATGGAACCATTGCTATTGGGCCTTCCAGTTTTCTAAGTAAATCCACCATTTGAATTTGATTTGAGGGCTTGAGTAAATAATATCCACCCCCTTTACCTTTCTTAGATCCTAAATACCCTAAGTTTCTTAAGGATAATAATATAGCCTCCAGGTATTTGTGAGAAATATTTTCGCTTTCAGAAATCTGAGCTGTTTGTACCGGGGTTTTATCTGTTTGCCGAGCTAAAAAAGTTAAAGCTTTTAAAGCATATTTCGTTTTTCTTGAAAGCATATTGCGAAGGTAATTAATTATCTATGGAAGAGGAAAGATGTATGAGTATAGGTGGTTTTTTTGATAAATTTCTTTTTTTTAAATCGGTTTATTCTGTCTAGGTGGATTAACTAATTTTGCAGCATGTTAGAAGATAAAAATCAAGCTACTTCCAATTTAGATGAGTTGGGAGAATTCGGATTAATTGATACCCTTACTAAGGGCTTTGAAATTAAGCAAAAATCAACAATTCATGGAGTTGGTGATGATGCCGCAGTTCTTAACTATGGAGAAGAACAAGTAGTGGTATCTACCGATATGTTGGTAGAAGGAGTGCATTTTGATGTGACCTATGTGCCTCTTAAGCATTTAGGTTACAAAGCTGTTGTGGTTAATCTTTCTGATATTTATGCCATGAATGCTACTCCTAGGCAAATTACTTTCTCAATGGCTGTTTCAAGTCGATACTCTGTAGAAGCTCTGGAGGAAATATATGCTGGGGTAAAATTAGCATGTGAATTTTACAATGTGGACCTAGTAGGTGGTGATACTACCTCATCTTTAAAAGGGTTAGTTCTTAGTGTTACGGCTTTAGGAACGGCATCTGCAGAAAAAATTGTAAAAAGAAGTGGAGCTAAAGAAAATGATTTGATTTGTGTATCAGGAGACTTAGGCGCGGCCTATATGGGGCTTCAAGTATTAGAAAGGGAAAAAGCAGTTTTTCGTGAAAATCCGTCTATGCAACCAGATATGAGTGGTAACGAATACGTTTTAGAACGCCAGCTCAAGCCAGAAGCTCGAAAGGACGTAATTAAGGCTTTGAGTGAAATGAGAATTCTTCCTACCGCCATGATGGATATTTCTGATGGATTAGCTTCAGAATTAATGCATATATGTAAACAAAGTGAGGTTGGAGCTCAGATTTATGAGGATAAACTTCCGGTAGATTATCAAACCTATAAGGTAGCAGAAGATTTTAACTTTAACGCCACCACCGCAGCGTTGAATGGTGGAGAGGATTATGAATTGATATTTACAATTTCTCAAAAAGATTTTGAGGTGGTTAAAGGAATTCCTGGAATAGCAATTATTGGGCATATAGCAGATAAAGAAGCGGGAGTTTCAATGGTGGCTCGTGGAGAACAAGTAGTGGAGCTTCAAGCTCAAGGCTGGAATGCGTTTAAAAACAAATCAGAGTAACAGAGTAACCAAATAATGGTTATTTTTTGTTTATTTGTACGATAACAATAAAAGAGATGGAAGAAGAATTAGAAATGGTATTCGATATGGCACAAGAGCACATGGACAGCTCTATTGATCATTTAAAAAAAGAATTACTAAAAATTAGAACAGGCCGTGCAAACCCAATTATGCTAAGTGGTATAATGGTGGAGTATTATGGATCTATGTCTCCTTTAAGTAACGTTTCTAATGTAACTTCTCCCGATGCTCATACTTTAATGATTCAGCCTTTTGAGAAATCATTATTACAAGAAATTGAAAAGGCTATAATTAATTCTAATACAGGACTTAATCCTCAGAACAACGGAGAAATGGTAATCATTAACGTGCCTGCTCTTACGGAGGAGAGACGTAGAGGATTGGCTAAACAGGCTAAAGCAGAAGGTGAAACGGCTAAAGTGAGTGTAAGAAATGCACGTCATGAAGCAATGCAAGAGATAAAAAAATTAAAAGACCAACATCTTTCAGAAGACATGGCACGTGACGCAGAAGAAGAAATTCAAAACCGAACCAATGCCCACTCTAAAACTGTAGATGCCTTAATTGCCGAAAAAGAAGCAGAAATTATGAAAGTTTAAAATTTTCAAAATAAATTTTTAATAAAAAGCCGTCAATTGACGGCTTTTTTTGTGCCCTTTACCCTGCTTTTTAATTCATTTGAAAAGGTATATTTGAAACTGAAAATTTTCGTCTTATGCAGCAACTGTCTAAAGTTTTGATTATTTATACCGGAGGTACCATTGGTATGGTGCAGGATATAGATTCTAATGCGTTGCATCCGTTTGATTTTAGTCAAATTTCACAAGAAATTCCGGAATTAAATAAACTGGATGCTGAAATTGACACTATTGCATTTGATGTGCCGTTTGACTCTTCTGATGTAGGTACCAAAGAATGGAATAAGATTGCCCAAGCAATAGGAGAGAGATATAACTTATACGATGGCTTTATTGTTTTACATGGAACAGACACCATGGCTTACACCGCGTCAGCCTTAAGTTTTATGTTAGAAGGTTTGAATAAGCCTGTGATTCTAACAGGATCACAACTTCCTATTGGAGTTTTACGAACAGATGGAAAAGAAAACCTTTTAACTGCCATTGAAATTGCTGCCGATAAATATGAAGACGGCAGAGCTAGGGTTGGTGAGGTGGCTATTTATTTTGAATACAAACTAATTCGTGGAAATAGAGCACACAAAACCTCAACCACCCATTTTGACGCTTTTAATTCGCCCAATTTTAGAATTTTAGCAGAAGCAGGGGTGAACATCGAGTACAAAAACCATCATTTACCCCCATTTGGAAACGGTGATTTAAATGTAGTAGAACTAAAAGATCAAGGAATTTTTGTATTACCGGTATTTCCAGGTATGTCCAAAGAACAAGCAGAACCTATTTTAAAAAGTCATAATAATTGGGCGGTATTATTAATAACCTTTGGTGCAGGTAATGTGCCTATGTTGCCATGGTTCTTGAAATCCATAAAATTGGCTATTCAAAAAAAGAAGGTAATTGTTAATATTACTCAATGTAGTAAAGGAAAAGTAAATATGAGCTTGTACAAAAACGGAAGAATTTTACAAGATATAGGAGTTATTGGTGGTAGCGACATTACTACCGAGGCGGCATTAACTAAATTGATGTACTTGAAAGAAAAATGTTCCAGTATGGAGGATTTGAAAAAACAGTTTGAAACTTCTCTAAGAGGAGAAATGACTTTATAGGATGGCAAGAAAACGTAAAGACTTAGAAAAACGGCATCCAAAAACCGAATTGAAAATTGAGGGGTTGGAAGAGGTAAATTATTTGAAATGGAAATGGATTTTATTGGTGTTTGGGTTTCTACTTTACGTCAATACCATAAAGTTTGATTATGTTTTAGATGATAAAATTGTAATTGTAGCTAATCAAATTACCAAACAGGGTTTTGGAGGCGCTTGGGATCATTTTTTTTATGATTCAATGGATGGCTTTTGGGCAGAACAATACGGTGTTAGTGTCGAAGATTTGAATAAAGAAACCCTTGTAGCTGGAGGTAGATACAGGCCTTTTTCCTTGTTTACATATGCCATTGAGTGGGAGTTTTTTGGCGAGAAACCAGGAATAAGTCATTTTATTAATGCATTGCTTTACGGCTTTACCGGATGGGTATTGTTTGTAATCTTGCTAGAACTATTTCCTACCCGAAAAGAAGATGTTTGGAAATCAGTCGCCTTTTTATCTACGGTTATATTTTTATCACACCCACTGCATGTGGAGGTAGTTGCCAATATAAAAAGTAGAGACGAAATCTTGAGTTTGTTGTTTGGGCTATGGTCATTGAAATTTGTTTTGGACTACTCCAAGTCTACTAATACAAAAGAATTAATTAAAGCTAGTGCTCTTCTGTTTCTAAGTTTACTATCTAAAGAAACCACCATTGCTTTTGTAGCAATGGGGCCACTAATGTTGTACTTTTTTGAAAAGGGAAATAGATCTACTTGGATCGCTGCATTTGTAAGTTTGTTTTTAGCCGGGTTATTATACACTGTAATTAGGTTTGGGGTTCTGGGGTCTGTAGATACTCCTATGGTTACAGAGTTAATGAATAATCCCTTTTTAAATGCTACAGAAGGAGAAAGGTTAGCTACCATTTTTCTTATACTTACAGCATACGTGAAATTACTGTTTTTGCCTTTTCCGCTAACGCATGATTATTACCCCTATCATTTACCATTTCTACCAGAAGATATGAATTATGCAAATTGGGGCAGCGTTCCTGCCTTAATAGGTGCTTTGATAATAGCCGTGTTATTAGTAGTAATACTAAAAGGATTTAAGTCGAAAAATTTATTGGCATTTGGCGCATTATTCTTTTTGGGAACGTCTATTTTAATATCAAATTTATTTTTTCCAATTGGAGTTTTTATGAATGAGCGGTTTATGTACGTACCAAGTATTATTGTGTCTGTACTAATAGCTAACTTGTTAATAAAAGTGTTGCCGGCTAAATTAAATTTGGATAATAGTAGAATGGGTGTGATTGGAGTGCTAACTATTGCAGGTATTTTTTCTACTCTTTCAATAAATAGATCTTTTGCTTGGGAAAACGATGAAAGTTTAGCTTTAACAGATGTACAAATATCTTTAGGAAGTGCGAAAGTAAAAATGGCCGCAGCCGATGCTTTGTTGCAAGAAATTCCTTTTGTTAAGAATGAAGCCAAAAAACAAGAATTAATAAATGAGGCATATCAATATCTATCTGAATCTCTTGAGATTTACCCTGAGTATTTTCCTCCTCTTGACCTTTTAGGTAGGTTGTATTTTGAATCAAGAAACTACACTGAATCGATTAAATTTTATTCCTATTGCGTAGACCGCAAACCTAATGACCCCAAATTTGTAGAGAATATTTATATCATTGGTAACAAAATGGTAGAAGAAGGACTATATCAAGATGCTTTTTATGCTTATGAAAAGGCGCTTTCCTATAGTCCAAACAATAAGGAGTACCTAGTGGCGGCCGCTCAGGTGTCTGCTCGTGATTTGAATAATCCATCCCAAGGACTGCCATTTATTGAAAAGGCTTACCAATTGTTTCCATCAGATAAAGATGTTGCCGAAAAAACAGCCATTACTTACGCCATGTTAGGCAGATTTCAAAATGCTATTAATATTTTGGAGCCCTTAAATAAGGAATACCCTAAAAGTTCAACCATTGCAAAAAATTTAGGAATTGCATATTATCAAATGGGTGATATTCAGAAAGGTACGGAGCTGATGAATTATGCAACTGAATTAGAAAAACTAGGAAGCTAACTTTTAGTGTCATTTTTACGTTAAGAAAAGAGAAAACACGTGAATTAGGCATACATAATTTATTGGAAAAATGTATAATTGCCTGCTACTACAAAAAGGAGCGTTTTTCCTGTTTGAGTAATTTAAAAATTTTGTAGTTTAGTGGCCATCATTTTTTAGTCGTGGTCATGCTTTGGAGAGGTGACCGAGTGGCTGAAGGTGCACGCCTGGAAAGCGTGTGTGCTCGTAAGGGTACCGAGGGTTCGAATCCCTCTCTCTCCGCTGAATTAGTAATTAAGTAAATAACAATAGAAACAAGAATAATTAAATCTAATAAATCATGAGAAAATTTCTAGCCATATTGGCTGTAACTGGAGTAATGACATTTGGAGTTTCGAATGTCGTGAATGCACAAGAAGGTGAGGCACCTACTGAAGAAATGGTAGATGATAGTGCTGCTATGGCTGCTGCTGAAGAAGCTGCTGCTAGAGAAGCAGAAGCTGCTGAAAAAGAAGCTGCTGAAGCAAAAGCTGCTGCCGAAAAAGCTGCCGCTGCAGAAGAAGCTGTTGAAGCAGATAAAACTTTTCACCAATCAGTAAAACAAAAATTTATTGAAGGTGACGCTGGATTTATGTCATTCGTAGCTTTAGCCCTTATTTTAGGTTTAGCTATCGTTATTGAAAGAATTATTTATTTAAGTATGTCTTCTTCCAATACTTCAAAATTGGTAAGTGAAGTAGAATCTGCTTTAAATTCAGGGGGTGTTGATGCTGCTAAGGAAGTATGTAGAAATACCGCTGGTCCTGTGGCAAGTATCTTTTATCAAGGATTAGATCGTTACGAAGAAGGTATTGAAATGGTTGAGAAGTCAGTTATTGCTTACGGTGGTGTTCAAGTAGGTCAGTTAGAGAAAAACGTATCATGGATTTCTTTATTTATTGCCCTTGCTCCAATGTTAGGTTTCTTTGGAACTGTAATTGGTATGATTGGTGCATTTGACGCGATTGCAGCTGCAAATAATATTTCTCCTGCAATTGTTGCAGTAGGTATTGGTCAAGCATTGATTACAACGGTTTCTGGTCTTTTAGTAGCAATGGTGCTGCAAGTATTTTATAACTACATCGTTTCTAAGATTGATTCAATCACAAACGACATGGAGGATGCATCAATTACTTTAATTGATATCCTTGTAAAATACCAACATAACAATAAATAAGACAGAGCTGATATGAAAGATAAAATTTCATCTGGAGCAATGTTAGTCCTCATAGTATTAGGAGTTATCCTATTTATTATGTCGATGATGGAGAATGTCGATCCAATTTTATACGGTTCTTACGTGTATTTTGGAATTGGGATTGTAGTAGCTATCATGGCCAGTATTACTGGAATTATGGCTGATCCTAGTACAATAAAAGGAATGATAATTGGAATAGTAGGTATGGCAGTAGTTTTAGGACTAGGTTACATGCTTGCAGATGGTTCTGATTACGAATCATTTCCAATAGAAATTAGTGAAGGTATGTCTCGTTTCTCAGGTATGCTTTTGTATGCAACTTACATTTTGTTTGGAGCTTCAATTGCTACTTTGATTTTTGCGAGAGTTTACAGTTTAATGCGATAATTGAAGTATGGCTAAAAGAGATGCGCCAGAAATTAAT
>JBMYWA010000027.1:0-26886 GCA_049606935.1 Salibacteraceae bacterium | reverse complement strand
GCCTTAGGCGAATACGGTTGAATGGTGTACCCTTTGTACAACATTTCTTTGTCGTGAATTTGCTTTAACAACCACCAAACCGACTCAATATACTTGGTTTTGTAGGTTACATACGGATCTTCCATATCTACCCAATACCCCATTTTATCGGTCAAATCATCCCAGATTTCGGTGTATTGCATTACGGTTTTTCTACAAGCCGCATTGTACTCTTCTACAGAGATTTTGGTTCCAATATCTTCTTTAGTAATGCCTAAAACTTTCTCTACCTGTAATTCAACGGGAAGACCATGCGTATCCCAACCTGCCTTACGAATAACTTGTTTTCCTTTTTGCGTTTGGTAACGACAAAAAAGATCTTTCAACGTTCTAGAAATTACGTGATGAATACCAGGCTTTCCGTTGGCAGATGGAGGTCCATCGTAAAACACAAAAGCGGGAGCACCTTCGCGCTCATCCATACTTTTTTGGAACACATTATTTGCTTTCCAAAATTCGTTTTCTTCGTTGGCTACGTCAGTTAAATTTAACTGCTTGTATTCTTTGTATTTAGACATCGTTATTGACTGAAGTTATAAGGCACTAAACCCTAGTTTTCAAAGATTGCGAAAGTAGTAATTTAAGTCGGGAGTTAGAATAGGGTTTTAAAGAGATTTAACGGTTTTGAAAATCGCAAATATCTCTTGATTTTTTCACTATTTTCGGTTAGTAGAAAAACGGATTTAATTTGGGTTCAAAAAACATAAAAATTCTAGTACTGATTACCTTGTGTTTTGGAGGAATTATGGGACCAATATCTGGGAAATCGCAAAAGGTAGACACCCTTGTTAATGCCCTAGAAAACATGTCAGAATTTTTCTTAAACAGACATCAAGACTCCAGCTTTATTGGAAACTACAGTGATGAATTAGCGTTAAAACTACAAGGGCTTGGAAAGATTAATTATTTCAGTATAAAAGATCAAAAAAACAATACAAATATTAAATATGTTCCTGTTCGCGACCTAAGACTTGGGCTAGGAGTTGCTTATAAATATTTTGCTTTTGACATTAACATAGGTCTTGGTTTAGAGTCCAAATCAAGCATAAATAATTATAGATCGTTTGATGTGAGAGCTAGAATATTTTCGAGCAAACAGTACTTTAATACATTTTTACAATTTTATCAAGGCTATCGCATGTCTAATATTGACCATGAGCGATATTCAAAAACCGATGAATTTACCATTCGTGATGATATTCGAACAATTCACTTTGGAATTCAATACTTTTATGTTTTAAACTACACTAAGTTTTCGTTGAAAGCACCGTTTGTATTTAACGAATGGCAAAAAAAATCGGCAGGTAGCTTTCTTTTTGGTGCTAATTTCAACATTTTTATTTTGGATGCTGACTCCTCCATGGTACCATCTATTTTAAAACCAGAATTTGCAAATACTTTACATTTAAGAGATTTATCAAATTTGAGTGTTGGAGTAAGCGTTGGATATATGTACACATATGTATTTAAAGAAAACTTTTTTGTTACCGTTAGTTTGCTCCCAGGCCTAATACTAAATAACGGTGACCACTCTATTTCAAACAGAGTGCCTACTAGTCGTCATTTTAATGGTCGCATTCAATCATTAAACTCCATAGGGTACAACTCAAGGCGGTTTTTTGCAGGTATCAACATAGAAGGTGATGGCTATTGGATACGTGTGGCAGACAAACAACGTGTGGAAGTAGGTCAAGGATCAGGGTCAATTTTTGTTGGATACAGATTTAGAAATAAGAATTAAATCGATTCCAAATACAAATCCTCAACCTTAGTTCTTGCCCAAGGATATCTACGTAAAAACTTCAGTGATGATTTTTTTGTTGGGTTATTCTGAAAGCAATTAATATCAATTATCTCGCCTAATTCATCCCAACCATATTCATCTACCAAAAAATCTAATATCTCAGCTAGTTTAACCCCATGCAGCGGATTATTTGGTTGACTTTGTGCTTCTTTACCTTCATTCTTTTTCATCGTTACAAAAATAAACCAATCCATTAATGTCTGACCTTATCATTAAACTCTAAAAAACTTACTTTTAGCAAAAACTAATCAATGTATACGCAAAGAAGATTTCCATTTAAGAGCTTGATTTATTGGACTAAACGAGAGCTCATATTTTTCTCCATTTTAGCCATAGCAGCTACCATATTATACGAGTATTTTGATATTAAGTGGTTGCAAATTCCATTTACGCCTGTTGGATTAGTAGGTACTGCAGTTGCATTTATGATTGGTTTTCAAAACAATGCCGCTTATGACCGAATTTGGGAAGCTCGAAAAATTTGGGGCGGAATTGTAAATACTTCAAGAAGTTTAATTATTACCGTAAAAGACAGCTTTTATGTGCATAACAAAGAGGTAAAAGAAGACGAAACAGAAGAATTAAAAACCATCACCAACAGACATATAGCTTGGCTTAATGCTTTACGTTATGCAATGCGCAGCAAGAAAAAATGGGAAACAGTGTATAAAAGTGAGGATGCAAACGAAAATCAATTTTGGGTAACTCCAGAGCACATCACGCCTATTGAAGAAGAGCTGCAATGCTATTTATCTGATGAAGAATTAGCCTATGTAATGTCTAAAGACAACAAGCCAAACGCTATTATTAATTTGCAATCGCAACACTTTAGAAAACTTACCGATGAAAACAAATTTTGGGATTTTACCCTATTACGATTGCAAGAAATGTTGCAGGAGTTAACTGCATTACAAGGAAAATCTGAAAGAATTAAAAACTTTCCTTATCCTAAACAATATGGAAGTATTGGCTACCACTTTGTTCATATTTTTATGTGGTTGTTGCCTTTAGCTATAATACCAACCTTTTCTAAAATGGGAATTACATTGGCGGAAACCAGCCCTTTTATAAGCTCCTATTTTGTTTGGCTAAATATTCCTTTTACGGTTATTGTGATTTGGGTATTCAACACCATGTTGAGAGTAGGTTTAGCGGGCGAAAACCCATTTGAAGGCTCACCAAATGATGTTCCAATCTCTACCATATCTAGAGGAATTACAAGAGATATTCTTCAAATAATAAATACTGATGATGAAAAAATTCCTCAGCAATATGAGGAAGTAAACCACATACAGATGTAAAAAAAGGGAGGTTAAATACCTCCCTTTTTAGTTATTATAATAATTCTCCCGCCAAATTGGCTAATTCGCTTCGTTCACCTTTTTCTAAGGTAACATGAGCAAAAATTTCATTGCCTTGAAGCTTATCTATTAAGTACGACAAACCATTAGAATGCTCATCTAAGTATGGGGTATCAATTTGATATATATCACCTGAAAAAATCATTTTGGTATTTTCACCAGCTCTGGTAATGATGGTTTTTATTTCATGGGGAGTAAGGTTTTGGGCTTCATCTACTATAAAAATAACGTTACTTAAACTCCTACCTCTAATGTATGCTAACGGAGTAACTACAATCTTTTCCAATTTTACCATCTCTTCAATTCTATGGTAATTAGGGTCAGTTTCTCGCCATTGGTTTTTAATAAACTTTAAATTATCCCAAAGAGGTTCCATGTATGGATTAACTTTAGATTGCGCATCTCCTGGTAAATAGCCAATATCTCTATTACTTAATGGAACTATAGGCCGTGCTAAATAAATCTGTTTATAATGTCTTCTGCTTTCAATAGCCGCTGCAAGCGATAAAAGTGTTTTTCCTGTACCTGCAATTCCTTGTAAACTCACCAGTTTTACATCAGGGTTAAGGATAGCGTGCATAGCAAAAGTTTGCTCTGCATTTCTAGGGTTAATACCGTAGCAATTATGCTTATCTACTCGTTCTAAGATCTTTTCAATTGGATTATACACAGCCAATACAGACTTAGAACCGCCTTGTAATATGTAGTATTCATTATTTATTAACTCCAAGAAATCTACCTCATCAGCAGCTACTTTTCCCTCTGCAAACATTCTATCAATTAACTCTTCGGGTACATCATTTACGTGATTTTTGCCTGTTTTTATATGATGTAAGTCTCTGATTTTTCCGGTTTCATAATCGGCAGCATTAATACCAACTGCTTTCGCTTTTAAACGTAGGTTAATATCTTTAGAAACCATAGTGACTAAACACTCTGGGTTTTCTTCGGCAAGGTTAATTGCCGCATTTAAAATTTTGTGATCGTTTTTATCTGAGCCAAAAATTATATCTGCTTCCGTTTCCCCTTGTTGCCCATCCATTATTACTTTAAACCTTCCTTTTTCAGGTCCGTTAATGGGGTTCCATTCTTGCAGTAAGTGCTCATCCGATAGTCTGTCTAATATCCTGATGAACTCACGTGCCTCAAAGTTTTTAGTATCGCTACCTTTTTTAAAGTTATCCAACTCTTCCAGCACGGTAATTGGAATAGCCACATCATTATCTTCAAAATTATTGATAGAGTTGTGGTCAAATAAAATAACGGAGGTATCGAGTACGAAGATCTTTTTTTGTTTTTTTTTCTTAGCCATACAATTGAATTTAGTGGTTAATAACTGATCCTAAAGATCGGTAATTTGGATTAAAGCAATGTGTTTCAACTATTAATTTTTTGTCATAAAAAACAATAGTTTCTAACAATTCAAATTTTTATACATCCAGTAGGGGTTACCATTCAAAAAATGTACCTTTCCGCATGAGCAAATCTGAACCAACACCGCATAAATACATAGATACCCTTGAAGGGCTGCAGCAGTTTTATTCTGCAAACAAGTCAATATCTTGGCTTGGATTTGATACGGAGTTTGTTGGGGAACGAACCTATTTCCCGATATTATGTTTGATTCAGGTGGCCACAGAAAATGGAAATTACCTCATAGACCCAGAAGCTCTAGACAATATTGATTTATTTTTAGATATGGTAAAAAATCCGGCAATTGTAAAAATTACTCATGCTGGAGAAAATGATTACCGTTTACTTTTTCAAGAGTTTGGGGTGCTTCCGGTAAATGTGTATGATACGCAAATTGCCGCGGGTTTTATTGGATATAACTACCCTGTTTCGTTTGCAAATTTATTGAGTGGGGAGCTTAAAATGATTCTAGACAAAGGTCCGGCAGTGTCGGATTGGGAATCACGGCCTATTTCTAAAAAGCAGTTACAATACGCGCTTAATGACGTAATTTACCTAGAGCGATTATGGAAAGGTATTAACCAAAAACTGAAAGAGAAAAATCGCGAAAATTGGGTAACCGAGGAGTTTAATAAATTGCAAGACCCGAAAGCATACGAATTAGTGCCTCACAAAGAGTTTTTAGCGAATAGTTTGCTTCCTAAAATAAACGTTAGAGAAAAACTGTTTTTAATGCGTTTGTATAAATGGCGCATTGATATGGCGGAAAGAAAAAACAAACCCAAGGAAAGAATTTTACAGAAAAAACTCATAAGTCATATTGTAAAAGGGGTAAAAGGGGGCAAGAAAAACTTGCATAACAACCGCCTCATTCCGCCTCATGTAATTGATAAAGATGGCAATACTTTTATGTCTCTTTTTGAACAAAAAGAGACAAAAGAAGAACGTGCAGTATTAGATATGATTTCAAAACACGTACCCGTTAAACCCAGAATTGATGCGGTAATGGATATTTTATACTTGGGTATAAAAATTATATGTAGTCATAATAAAATTGCACCAGAATTGGTTATTGACCGCGCCAAATTTAAGCGTATGAAATGGGATTTATCTTACTTTGACTCTTCGTTAGATACTGGATGGAGAAAAGAATTGTTAGGAGAAAATGTGATTAATAGCATTAAAAACAGAACTCGGTTAAAAGTAGATACCAAAAGTGAATTTTTTGGTTTAAAAATGTAATAGCATTATCACAATCAATTTGGATGTAAAACTACTTCAACTTATTTGGGTTTAATACATTTGCCAAATCAAATAAATCATAACATAAATGGAATCATTAGTATCAACATTCAGAACCACCCATTATTTTTTAATGGTCGCCTTATTGGTGTTTTTAATTTTTACAATCGGAAAATTTGCTTTTAAAAAATCGGATGGATCTCCATTTGGAGCAATGGAAGATAAAACCACTTTATTGGTTTTAATTTTATCGCATATTCAATTGTTGATTGGTTTGTTTTTACTCTTTGTAGGGCCAATGAGCAACAACTTTGCAAATATGGGCGGTGTAATGAAAGACTCTTATTTACGTATGATGACTGTGGAGCATCCATTAACCATGATTATTGGGGTGGCACTTATCACTATTGGAAGGGTAAAAATGAAGAAAAAGCCAGAAGCAGAGGCAAAATTTAAAACAATTATCATTTTTTATTCTATCGCGTTAGTATTGTTTTTAAGTAGAATTCCTTGGAGTCATTTGAATGGGTAAAATGTTTAATACAGCACCTGTTAGGGAGAGAGCCGTTTTAATTGGTTTAATTACCCCTCAACAAAATGCGGAGAAAGTAGATGAGTATTTGGCCGAATTGGATTTTTTAGCCAATACCATTCATATTGATACCATAAAAAGATTCACTCAATCTTTACCAAAAGCAGATTTAAAAACATTTGTTGGTAAGGGTAAACTGGAAGAAATAAAGGACTTTATTAAACAAAACGACATTGGCGTTTTGATTTTTGATGATGATTTAACACCTTCACAATTACGTAATATTGAACGAGAGGTAAACATCAAAATTTACGATAGAAGTTTACTGATTCTAGACATTTTTCAATTTAGAGCACAAACTGCTCAGGCCAAAACCCAAGTAGAGTTGGCTAGGTCAAAATATCTTTTACCAAGATTAACCCGAATGTGGACTCACCTAGAACGACAAAGAGGTGGTACTTCTACTCGTGGTGGATCTGGTGAAAAAGAAATTGAAACAGATAGACGTGATATCCGCAAGAAGATTTCTGTATTAGAAAAAAAGCTAAAACAAATTGACAAACAAATGTTTACCCAACGTCAAAACAGGGGGAAACTAGTTAGGATTGCATTAGTTGGATACACCAACGTTGGTAAATCAACATTAATGAACTTGTTGACTAAATCCGAGGTTTTCGCGGAAAACAAACTATTTGCCACTCTTGACACAACGGTTAGAAAGTTTGTTATCAATAATTTACCCACGCTTTTAACCGATACTGTAGGGTTTATCAGAAAACTGCCAACCCAATTGGTCGAGTCATTCAAATCCACCTTAGATGAGGTAAGAGAAGCCGATGTTTTACTACATGTAGTAGATATTTCTCATCCAAACTTTGAAGATCATTATCGCACGGTTAATACCATTTTGGCTGAAATTGATAGCGCAGACAAGCCAACTATTGTAGTTTTTAACAAGGTAGATGCCTATGAAAACATAGAAGAGGGTGAGTTTGACTATACCGGAGAGGGTGAGCATCATGTTAGTTTAGCAGATCTTCAAAAAACATGGATGGCGGAACTGAATGATCGTTGCATTTTTGTTTCGGCAGCAAAAAAGGAGAACATACCTCAACTACGCGAAGACATTTACGCTCTTGCTAAAAGTATTCATGCCACTCGTTTTCCATATCACGATTTCTTGTATTAAAACATGAAGCAATTTGCCATTTATTTGATAATTGCGATTACCGCTTTAAGTTTTCCATCTTGTAATTCTCAAAAACTGGCTCCTTTGAAAAAAGGGGATTCCATTCCTCATTTTGAGTTATTAAACGAACAAAATAAACTAGTAAAAATTCAAGAACTTATTGGCCATCAAAACATAGTTATCTATTTCTATCCTAAAGACGACACGCCTGGTTGTACTAAAGAGGCATGTAAATTTAGAGATGAATTTGAAGATTTCAAGCACCTAAACGCCATTGTTATTGGCATCAGCAGTGATTCTCCAAAATCTCATTTAGCCTTTAAGGAAAAGTACAACTTACCGTTTACATTATTGAGCGATGAAAAAAATACCGTAAGAGATTTATTTGGTGTACAAGCCAGTTACATGGGCTTAGTTCCAGGCCGAGTAACTTATGTGGTAGACAAAGACGGAATAATTCAACATGTATTTAACGCTATGAGTAATGCAGAAAAACATGTGGAAGAAGCAAAACGGGTATTGAATAAATTGAAATAAAATGAAATACAAAAGGTTAAACTCTTCTGAGCTAGAAAATTTAAAAGATGATTTTATTCGGTTTTTGGCGTCTCAAGGTATTGATGCAGAGGCTTGGCAAAAAATGAAGTCGGATAATGTAAATGCAGCTGAAGAAATAATCAATATTTACAGTGACCTTGTGTATGATCAAGCTTTAAGCAAATGCAATTATATGGAACATGTGAGTGCCAAAGAGTTTAAAAGTTTAAAGTTTGAAGATTCGAAAACCGTTGTTAAGGGAATTAAAGTAAAAGAAGGCTCAGATATTAATCTGAACACCTCAAATTTTCAAGAATCGGTTCAAATAGGTCTTCAAAATAATGAAATCGAAGTGTTTACTGCGTCAAAAGCTCATGAGAAATTACGCGAACAAGAAATGTTTGATTGGATAGAGAAAGGCGGATATATGGCTGATGAAAAATGGTTTAATGAGGTTTCTAGACTCATTGAACACTTGAAATAGGAATTTGAATCATTATAGAGGTTCCGTGCCGTTTTGAAGAAGAAATCTCTATAGTTCCGTTAATTAACTCTACCCTACTCACCATGGCTTTCGTAGTGTCTTCTGGAGCCTTTTTGTTATAATTAAATCCCATACCATTATCTTCAATTGCCAATACTAGCTCAGAATTATGGTGAAAAATTTGCACGTCAACATTGGTAGAATTTGCGCGCCTTTCAATATCATTTAACGCACTTTGAACAATTCTATACACTTGTTTTGTAATGTTTTTATCCAATGAATTTGGTAAATCAAATAGCTGTAAATTTATTTCTAATTGATCTGTTTGATGTGTATATATTAGATGTCTCAGAGAAATTAAAAACTCATCTGTTTTAAAAGAAGGAGGAGACAATTCGTGAGAAATCCTCCGTACTTCATTACTCAATAAACCTATTCTTTCAACTATATCTTTTGGAACATTATCGTTATTAGATAATTGCCGTTTTAAATGACTTAATCTACTACCAATATCATCGTGTAAGTCCGATGCAATTTTTTCCTTTTCCTTTTCTATTCCTTGAACATAAGAATCTACCATTTTTTTCTTACTCGTTTGAATCACCTTCAACAAGTGTAAACGCTCGGTATCGTTCACTTTACTCCAATAAGATAACCCAATAGCAAAAACCACGGCTTCAATCATTGAACCAAAAAACAACGGATTTATTGATATTACACTTTCATTGGCTAAACCTGATTCTACAAGAATAATAGACATACCAGCCGACAACACAGCTAAGAAAGCAATCCAAAAAAACATGACTATTAACTTTTGCCTTTTAAACGTTAATATAGAGGTAATTAAAACCAGAAGTAGCGATAACATCAAGGTAAGGTTCTGCGCATTTAAATAAAAAATAGTTTGTACTTCATGCCACCATGGAGTTAACATCCAATATAGAGTTAAACCTAAAAGTGTATAAATAACAATGTTGAAATATCTATTCCAATGAGGTAATAAACTTTGAATGTTAAGCAATAGTCTAATAAAATGAAGTAATGCGGTAGTACTTAAGGTGATAAACAAGGGCCTAGAATAATCATTAAACCAATTTAAATTAGGGTATCCAAATTGAAACAATAAGCCAACATGGGCCAAAAGATAGAATCCCAGAAAAAAAAGATAAAATGCATACCAAAAGAAAATAGATTGTCGCATAATAAATGCTACAAATAGCGAGAATACCACAATAAGAGTTAAAACGCCAAAATACATTCCACAAGCAAATAAGCTTTCTTTCTCCATACGCTCAAATTCTTGGATAGATAAAATTTGCAAGGGCACACTCACAGAAGCTCCTCTTTTATCTACCTGAATTAAATAGTCCTTCTCTTCAAAAGCTTTGAGATTAATAGGGATAACAATATTTCGATTAATAACGGTTCTATCATTAAACGGCATTCCATCACCACCAAAATAAATGAGTTTAATATTATTTGTTTCATCTATTTCCCAAACCTTTACAAAGTCTAGATGAGGATTATTAACAGTAATTACGTTTTCGCATTTATGATTTTCAACATTTATTAACCTGGTTCTTAGCCAATAGTACTCATTAGAAAACCCAAAACTGGTGGATGACAAGGGTTCAAAATTATTATTGGCATTCATTATTTTTAAAACAGAATCGGCAGGTAAGTTTTCTAAATGGTGATATACCTCTACATGTGAAGTTAGTCTTGTGGGCTTTAAATTATCGGTAACAGAAAAACTAAAAGGACGTGCTATTCCATTGGCTATAAATAGAAAAAAAAGAACCACCGTTATGTGCCAGTTCAACTTAAAAATATTTGGTACTCTATTAAACATCTGTTTCTTCAATGACAATTAGAATAGAGACCCCTTTGCCAGAGGAGCTAGCAATATTGTATGAGCCATGCATTTCAGACACTCTTTTTTTCATGTTTTTTAGCCCAATACCTTGTTGTTTCTTTTTCACATCAAACCCAATTCCATCGTCTTCAATAATTAACATGAATTTTGGCCCACTTTGATATATCTGTATTTCAACAAACTTTGCTTGCGCGTATTTTTCGGCATTTTGAACAGCCTCCTGAATTATTCGGTATAGATTTTTTTCATGACTTTGGTCTAAAGGCCTGGTATAGTTGAAATGCTTAAAAACAAATTGAGTCTCTTTTGAGGTGTGATCATTGGCTAGGTTTTGAATTTTCTTAATCAAACCAGAGCCTTTGTCTTTTTTCTGAAAACTATATTCATTAGAAATTAGTTCAATGTCTCTTTTTATCTCCTCCAATACAACGTTAAAGCCTTCATTAGAAATAGCCTGAAAGCTGGTTATTTGGTTAACTTCAGAAATAACAGACTTTTGTAAATCGTTGGTTATTCTTTTCTTTTCTTCTTCAGCACCAGCAATGTAGGCCAGTAATAAATCATTTTTTGATTGTCTTATTTCTTGCCATAATGATTCCTTTTTATCGCTCAAAATCTTTATTCTAAACAAGATAGAAACAGAATAAGAAATAATATGAATTACCATAAACGAAAAACCATAAATCACGAATGTTGATTTATAATTTGGCAAAAATCTATCAAATGTAAAAGCCATACCTGATAATAGTAAAGCCATAATAGAAACCTTTAAAAAGGAGGATTGAATAACCGAAAGAGTGACATCCATTACCAAACAGTAAAAAACCACTATTGCTACCGCAACCAAACTCATTCTGGCAATAACAATTAACCCCAATGAGTTGGGCATAAACAATTGCAGAATTAAAAACAGGGCTCCTATCACGAAGCCCATGTTCATGATTTTATGTTGAATAGGAAACAACTCTTTAGTGTCTAGCACTAATTGAAAGAAGGATTTGAAAGCATAAAAAACAAAACCCGAATTAATAATAGTGAAATACCTTACCCATTCAGGGTCGTTTTTAAATAAAATCCCTTCGGCTGTAAGCAAATATGCGGATACGACAAAAGTGTATATAAAAAACCATAAAAATACAGGCTGTTTAACATTCACATAAATAAGAAAGGAGTAAATAAGGAGGATTAAAACAAATCCTAAAAACATTCCTAAAACGAACTGATATGTGGTTGGGTTTTTAAATACTCCTGTATTAACTACCGTTAAATGGTCGTTTTTTAGTTGGATTGTTGTTTGTGTTTTACCATCAGTAGAATAATTACTCCAACTGGTATTAGCCCATGAAGCCCCTCCTAAAAGAAATAAAAAAGCAAAGAGAAAAATCCAAAATTTCATTTAATAATAACCAATTGAAAAACAACCCTTTAATTCATCAAATCATACTTATTGGCAAACCCAATAAGTTCGCTTAGACTTTTGATTTCTAATTTTCGGTAAATATTACGCCTATGTGTTTCAATGGTATTTACAGAAAGAAATAAGGTATCAGCAATTTGCTGAGTGGTATTTCCTTTTACTACTAACTGAACCACTTCCTTTTCGCGCATGGTTAATTTTACTACACTAGAGAAAGACTCTTTAAACATGGCATGTTCCGGATTATTTAACCCTTCTTGAATAAAAAACTTATCATTTTCGGTGTTTCTCATTACTGATAGTAAAGTTTCATCCGAAACATCTTTTAATAAATATGCATTGGCTCCAGCTTCCTTCGCCTTTTTTATCATAGATGGGTCATCGTACATTGTAATGAGAATAATTTTTATGGGTAGTTTTTTTTCTCTCACTATTTTAATCACCTCAAAACCATTTAAACCAGGAATGTTTAAATCCAATAACAAAATATCAATATCCAAAAATGGAATTTTTGAAGCCGCATAGGTGCCATTTTTTGCGGTTTCCACAATTTGAAACTCTTTCGGATAAGTGTTAATTATACCAGAAAGCCCGTCTAAAAAAATTTGATGATCTTCACAAATAAACACTTTCTTCATTACCCTAATATTGTAAAAATGTATAGATATTTCGTGTATGTTGATGGTGATTACAATATAGTGAATAATTCTGGCATTATATTTTTACGGCATTATTTTTCTTAGGTAATGGAATGATTATTATTGTAACTAAAGACAATACAAAGACTTGAGGCGATTTCTAATATTTTTTATTTTTTTAGGGTTAGTTAGTTCGGTATATCCAAATTTGGCTAAAATTGACTCGTTGCAGAGGATTCTTAATACATCTTCGGATAGTATAAAAATTAGCGACAAGTTTCACTTATATTCTGAATTATCCGATCTATTTCAAGAAGAAAACGACACCTTAAATTACATTAGCTCATCCATAAAATTGGCTGACTTGAGTCGAGCCGCTGGAAATCATAATATTGCCATTAACATTTTAGAAGATTTGATTGCTTCTGATTATGAAATAGCCTCTTTTCAAAAAATTCATATTTGTTTAGTTAAAGGATCAATTTTATATGAAATTTCAAAGCATAAGGAAGCCATTTATTGGTCACATCAAGGACTTGCTATAGCTATAAAATATAATGATCACAGGTATGATGCCCTACTTTTTAATTTACTGGGTGGAGGATATATTAACTCTAACCCAGATTCGGCCATAAAATATTTTGACAGATCTATTCAAATTTTTGAACAAACAAAAGACTTAAGTGGAGCCATTTTACCAAAAATCAATTTATCCAGGTTGTACACGGATAACAAAGAATATGAAAAATCTCTTGATATTTTGACCAACGCTGTTTCCATTCTAGATGAAAAAGACATTCCAATTTACCGAAAAATGGTTTATGCAAATTTCGCCATTACCTACAAAAAGCTAAAAGATTTTGAAAAAAGTACCATTTATTTAGGCCTACGTGACAGTGTGAACTTTGTAATAAACAATAATTTAAACAAGTTTCAGGTGTCTCAATTTCAAAAAAGAATTGAAGAAGAAAAAAGCGCCAGTGACCACAAAGTTTTAGAGGCACAAATTGAAATGGCAAGAGTTCAGAATCAAAAAAATAAGATTATTATTATTTTAGCCATTGTACTGATTTTAGCCTTGATAGTTGGTTTATTTGTAGTCATAAGTATCAGTAAAAAAAGAAAACTAATTACCAAAACTGTAGCTAAAAAAGCCAAAGAACTTGAAACCGTAAATAAATTTAAAAATCAAGTTTTATCGGTTATTAGTCATGACATGCGTTCTCCTTTAGCGCAAATAATCACGTTTCAACACGCTAAGAATTCTGGAATCAATTTTACACCAAAAGAGCTTAAGGAAATGGATAAGACCATTATGGCAAGTGCTAAAAATGGCTTATTGATATTGGATAATTTACTAAAATGGGCAAACCACCAGTTTAGCGGAGAAAAAATTACTAAAACCAAAGTTGATTCTAACTTTGTATTAAAACAACTCATTAACCAAGTATCTGAAATATCAAAAGAAAAAGAAATTATTATTCATGCTGATATTGCCGAATTAGACATTTATACCAACGAAAGTTTGTTTCAAATAGTTGTTCGTAATCTATTAAACAACGCCATAAAATTTAGTCCCTTACACTCAGAAGTTCGAATTAGCTCTAGAGTAAATAATGACCATTTAGATATTACTATTACAGATCAAGGCCCCGGAATGCCAGACAAAATAATTGCTGATTTAGAAAAAGGCTCAGCCATAAAACCAAAGCTAGGCAGTATTGGAGAAAAAGGAGCCGGAATTGGACTTACCTTTTCCAAAGAATTCGCGCAAAGAATAAACGGAAGCTTTAAATTTACTCCAGATTTACTGATTGGAACCGAAGTTACTTTTTCTATCCCTATAGGAAAACCTGAATTGAATTAACATTCTTTGGGTTACTATTTGTAACTTAGCCTAAACTTCAATCACTGCATGGGCGATCATAATATTATTTCAAAAAAGAAACCCAACTTTCCGGTAAACGACCAGTTAAGAAGGTATTTAAACGAGTTTCATCGCATATTAGACTTACCCATTGAATACAATGATTTAATGAGGTTTGAAAACTCTTTTCCATTATTGGATGCAGATGGAGAAGATACTTTATGGCACTCCGTAAGTTATGGTCCGAGTAACAATCAAGAAATTATTCATGGGTTATTAGAAATCTACATGAAGCTCACCTCATCAGGTACTTTAAAAGCCATGGACCACTTATCAGTAGACCGGGTTGACTATTGCCTTTTTGGAAACTCCAACCCCTTTAGAATCAAAATCATTAATTTGGTTAACGATAACTACGATTATTATTACATAAAAAAAGCAGATGCATCTAGGGTGTATGGATTAGAACTAGAGCATATTCTTTCTCCTAATAAAATCAACTACCTATTGTATGAACAAACTTTGGTGGAAGAACATATTATGGGTATTCCAGGCGATGTTTTTATTAATCACACCATTAATGCCGAAAAGCACAATCTAGTGCGGCTATCAAAAGAATTTGTAAAGTTTAATGAACGTTCGTTTGTGAGGTTACTAGGCGATATGCGTGATTACAATTACGTGGTTGATATGACCCCTGATTTTGATCAAATTCAATACAGAATAAGGGCCATTGACTTTGATCAGGAAGCGTTTGAGGGAAACATTAAAATGTATCTACTTCAATTCTTTAAAGAAAACGCCAAGTTTGTTTCGTTATCTTTAAAACACATCAGTAAAGAATCAATTGACCAATACAGATTAGAAGAACGCTCACTTATGGCAAAAAGACTAATGTTATCTCTTTTCCAATACAAAAAACTGATACGAGTGATGATTGACGATGAGTTGTCTTCGGAAGAAAAGGTTAAAGAGCTCGCTTTAGGACTAAATGAATACCATTCAACAAATGAATTTAGCCAGTGTATTAAAATGGGCGAATTGGTCCAAAGAAACATTTCTATTTCCTTAAACATTCCGCTTTCTTACTTATAAGGAATTTTAAAAATTATATTGGATCGAAAAAACCACATCAATACCACTGCTACTAATTTTCTCAAAACTTGGGTTTAACGTTTCAAAATCAACAGGCAAATCTTGATTTTCCTTTATGGTAAATCGTTCTAATCTGTACCTAATTCCAAATGAAGTAGATACGGAGCCTAAGATGTAATTTCCAGAAAAGCCGGCTTGCAAACCATTGGAACCCGAATAATTTATAGATTCCATAAATCCACCTATTTTAACTATTAGTTCTTGAGGAATGGTGATAGACATACCTCCAAAAAAATCCATTACAAATTTTTCATTTACCGGAACATAATATTTCCCATTAAGCAATATTGCATATCTATTAAAAGAGTACCCCTGAGTAGTTGTTCCGGTACTTGAAGTGGTAGAATAAAAATCTTCTGATTTTGTATAGAAAACTGACGATTCAAAATAAAAAAAGTCTGTGAGCTTTAATCCTACTCCCACCTCTGGTATCATTCCGCTTCCTAAATCAATTTGGATTGAAGTGGGTAAAGAACCAGAAGTCCCCTCCAAATTTGAAAAATAGGTATAGCTATTCATTCCCATACCAAAACCAAATCTACCCACCAAGTAAAATTCACTATGCCCAAATTGAGAATACCCAATGGCTGGAAAAATTAATAAAATGGCTATAATTATTGACTTCATTGAAAAAATAACTAACCAACAAAGTTACCATTTGGCCAATTGGACATTAAAAAGGGCTGTTTACTTATAAACAGAAAAAAGTGAATGAAATAAAGAAGTTTTTACTTCTTTCCCGTACTTCCAAAACCGCCAGCTCCTCTATCACTTTCTTGCAAAACCTCTACCTCATCCCAGGTAATTTGTTCGTGCTTAGCAATAACTAATTGAGCAATTCTTTCTCCATCCTCAATTACAAATGGTTCTTTAGATAAATTCACTAAAATCACTCCAACTTCACCGCGGTAATCAGCATCAATAGTTCCCGGAGAATTTAACACCGTAACCCCCTTTTTATAAGCCAACCCTGAACGAGGTCGAACTTGGGCTTCAAAACCTTCTGGAAGTTCCATAAAGATTCCGGTTTTAACTAAAGTTCTTTCTAATGAATTAATGGTAACGGGCTCCTCAATATTTGCTCTAATATCAAGTCCTGCAGCAGCTATTGTTGCATAATGTGGTAAATCGTGTTTTGATTTATTTATTACCTTAACGTGGAGTTTACTTGCCATTTTATTTCACTTTTTTTCGTACTAGTTTCATCATTTTTAATGAAACATCCATTATCAATATTTTTGGATTCGCATTTCTAGAAATGTGGTATTCTGCTTCCTCAAACAATTGTACCATATCAATGGCATTTAGTTCGTTAACATATGGAGAGAATTTAGAAACAAAGACCATTTCAGAACCACCCGTCATTTGAATAGAGGGGTCAGAATAATTCATAATTAAGCTCTCTCTAAATATATGCAGTCCGTATCTAAAAAACTGCATCATTCTTTCTCTGCCCACTTTAGAAAGCGATTCCGACCATTGCATTAATTCATAAAACTCTTTTTGCCACAGAAAACGCATCCATTTAATAAACATTTCTTGATTAAAGGCCCGAGTCTCGTTTTCGCTAATCAGTTTTTGAGCTTCCAGGTAATTACCTTGTGCTATTTTAGCCACAGTTTTGGCTTGTTCCGCATCAATACCTGATTTAGATACTAAGGCTTCTGCCATTTCTTTTTGCGAAATGGGCTTTACATTTACCATTTGCACTCTAGATTGAATGGTAGGCAAAAGCTGCTCTGGGTTTTCGCTAACCAACAAGAACACCGTTTTTTGAGGAGGCTCTTCCAAAATTTTTAACAGCTTATTTGCCGTGGCATTATTCATCTTTTCAGGCAACCAAATAAGCATCACCTTATACTGCGATTCGTAGGGCTTTAAGCTTAAATCTTTAAGTATTTCTTTAGCCTGATTAACGTTAATTACACCCTGCTTGTTTTCTATTCCGAGTTGAGCCAACCAACCTCCATTTGAAAGATACGGATCTGCTATTAAAGCCTGACGCCATTCGGTAATAAAGTCTTTTGAAAAAATTTTTGACCCTGTTACTTTTTTAGTGCTGTTTACTGGATAACAAAAGAAAAAATCGGGATGGATGAATTTAGCACATTTTAATAATGCAGCGCTTTCATCTTGGCTGTTTTTAGCCAATAAATAACTGCCAAAAGCCAACGCAAGAGGCAGATTACCAGAGCCTTCTTTTCCCGTAAACATTAAAGCGTGACTAATACGACCGTTATCAATCATAGACTTTAATTGGGTTTTTAATCCCTCATGACCTATTACATCTTGAAATTGCATCGGCTCGAAAGTAGTAATTAGCACCCCGTTTTCCTATGTTTTACGGGAGTTTGAAAGGACATTTTTCAACATTTAATTCAACCTTTTCATCTATTTACTCGTATGGAAAAGCTTAGGGTAATACACAAGATTTTAACGGAAATAAAAACACTCAAAACGTTTTATTATTTTGTGAAAAAATACGACTATTGATAAGCGAAAAAATTCGATCATATGAAAACGGTTAACGACATTAATTTTAAAGGACAAAAAGCACTAATTCGTGTAGATTTTAATGTGCCTTTAGATGAAAACCTAAAAATTACAGACGACACTAGAATTCAAGCAGCGTTGCCCACTATAAAGAAGGTTTTAGCTGACGGAGGTTCGGTTATATTAATGTCGCATTTAGGCCGTCCAAAAAATGGTCCAGAGGAAAAATTTTCATTAAAACCAGTTGCTGGTCATTTAGGTTCTTTGCTTCATACAGAAGTTAAATTTGCTTCTAACTGTGTGGGTTCGGCTACCGAAAATATGGCCAATAACCTTCAAAACGGAGAGGTTCTTTTACTCGAAAACCTTCGTTTTTACAGCGAAGAAAAAGCAGGTGATTTAGATTTTGCAAAATCGTTGTCGGTTTTAGGTGATATTTATGTTAACGATGCATTTGGAACTGCTCACAGAGCACACGCCTCTACTGCAATTATTGCGCAGTTTTTTCCTAACCACAAAATGTTTGGTTTGTTAATGGCTAAAGAGTTAGAAAACGTGGAACAGGTAATGAAAAACCCAAAACCACCATTTACTGCAATTATTGGTGGCGCTAAAGTTTCTTCAAAAATTAGCATCATTGAAAACTTGATGGACAAGATTGACAATCTTGTTATTGGTGGTGGAATGGCTTATACATTTATTAAAGCACAAGGTGGTAGCATTGGAAACTCTTTAGTAGAAGATGATTACCTAGAAACGGCTTTAAAAGTGATGAAAATGGCCGATGAAAAAAACGTACATATTTTATTACCAGAAGACTCAGCTATTGCCAATGAATTTAGCCCAAATGCAGATCATTCAGAGTGTGCAACCAAAAATATTCCTGAAGGGTGGATGGGTATGGATTTAGGTCCAGATGCTATTGAAAAATACCAAACATGTATAGAAAACTCGCAAACCATTTTATGGAATGGACCCATGGGAGTTTTTGAATTTGATAAATTTCAAGACGGAACCAAACAAGCAGCATTTGCCGTGGTTAGAGCTACCGAATCTGGGGCTTATTCTTTAGTTGGAGGAGGCGACTCTGTGGCTGCAGTTAACAAATACGACTTGAAAGAACATGTTAGTTATGTGTCTACCGGAGGTGGTGCATTGTTAGAGCTTATTGAAGGAAAAGAGCTTCCTGGAGTAGTGGCAATTATGAATTAAAATTTCAAAAAAATATTAATTTCAAAAGCCGTGTTGTTTTACTTCACGGCTTTTTTTATTGTATATCATACAGAATCGTAAAACTAAATCCAAAATTATCTTCTAACTGGGGTAAAGCATAAGGTCCATATCGGTAAAAAACACCCATTCCAAATCCGTAAAGATCTAACAACAACAATTTATCAAGCAGTAAACCCGACTCATAATAGCCTTTTTCCATTGTAGAGAAATTTTGACCAAGGTGATATTCTGGATTGTCTAAACTTCCCCATCCTACAGCCGTTACCAACGATAACTCAAGTGCCGAGTATTTTGATTTGTACAATGCCCCCATACTATAATGCAAAAAGCCAGAAGCATAAGTTTGAGAAACAAATTCATTAGGGGCCATGGTGTTAAAACCATTTTCTATGTACAGATTAAACCCACTTACACGCATACCCGCACCATAAGATAGAAATGAAAGAGGCACTTCTCCCAATGTAGAGCCACCTGTTAACTGAAAACCAATTTTACCAAATCCTTTAATTCTAAAATTCTTTGAAATTTTTGCATCCACCTTTTGGTATTTAAACTTACTACCAAGTAGCTCATCACTTACAGCCAACCTTACCCATAAATACGGAAATTTGGTTCCCATAGAGATGTTTCGTTTAAAATTTCGAATATATTTTTCTTTGTACCCGAAACGAAACGACCAACCAATTTCAGAACGTTTAAATGTCTCGCCTTGAGTTATCACCGTATCGCTAGCTGACAAATAGGTATAATCGTAAGAATAGGATTGATCATAGTTATTATAAAACACCTTATTCTGAAAATCTCGGAAAGACCGAAAGGTTAAGTATGCTTCAAATCCTTCAATTTGATCCATTTTAGAGATATATAAATCACTATAAGACCTTAGGTTAAAGTTTTCTTTTTTATGAAAATCAACCATTCCGGTTGGTGTTACATCATGTACGTATTTTACGCCAGCAAAAACATCATTTTTAGATGATATATTTAATTTTAAATCACCTCCATATTTAAATTCCTCATCTCTAAAACCATATGCGGCATACGCTCCAACCGAAAAATATTTGGATACTTTTTCATTGGTTCTAACACCCAGTTTTGCTCTAAACCCTTCTACCTCATTATAATCTAAAGCTTTTCTTAACTCTATAGAAACCGGACCAATTGGTAATAAACCAGAGGCCCAACTTTCTGCTAAACTAAGAAGCTTATCAAAGTTTTTTGCATCTCCAATACTATCAATTTTCACATATGTATTTACCTCTTTACTATTTAGCTTTTCTTTCCGCTCCCCTTCCCAAAATTCATCAGTACGGGTGTTAGATTCTTCAGTCATTTCTAACTGAACATTCGGAAAATCTTTTTTCTCCAAGGCAACATCAACTTTTATGTTTTTGATATAGGTTTTACCACGTGCATTAATATGGGTTATTCCTACCTGAGATTCAGCCTCCGGCTCGTCTAAAAAGAATTTCAAATGCGTATTAAATTGTACAGGAAACCATTGTTTTTCATCAATAAATTCGCTCATTTGTTCAATGGCTATTTGAAAATCACTACCGGGATTAGCTTGTTTAATTTTAATATTTTGAATAGCGAATAAATTATTATTGATTGCCATTGTACCAATTAAGCCATTAAACGTGCTTCCTTTTCTAGGCTGAAAATAGATAATGAATATAGAATCCCCGTTTTCAACCAACGTTTCCTTCAATTCAAAAACATAGTTTTTGAAGCTATTTCTTGCTAACGGACTTAAATACTTAAAACCAATCACATCCACATAATCCGAGTAGTATGAAAAAGGTTGAAACTCTGTAGCTATCATGGTAAAAGTAGGGTTGCTTAGCCCAGAAAACCTATTGGCGGTTACCTTTTCGTAACTATAATTTGGTGGCATAAACTTGCGTTCACTTACCGATTCAGTTAAAAACAAATAATGTTGATTCATGGCACTATTAAACGCGTACTTACTAGAATCAGCAGCAGAAGAGCTATCCGTTAAAACCAAGTCGGCATCTAGCTCACTAACATCGGGTCCAAATACCATTTTGCTATAGGTATCGTAGGTAAAAGAATGATTCTTTTGAGGATTATTAACCTGTCGGTTTTCAATGGCCTTTTTAATTATTGGAATAGCCGGATTTTCACCCGGAAGTATAACCGCTTCTCCTAATTCTTGCGCCTTTTCAAACATGGAAACTTTTACTTTCTGAGGCTCATAATAGGTAATGGTAGTATCCAAATAGCCAAGGGTGTGAAATTGCAAGGTAATTGGAAATTGCTCTGGGGTAATTCTAAAGTACCCATCAATATCCGAAATGGTTCCTTTGGTTGTTCCTTCCATTATTATGCTTACAAACGGAAGATAGTGATGGTCCTGTCCATCCTTTACATAACCCGATACCGATTGAGAATTCGCTAAAAACCCAATGAGTGAAAAAGTACAAATAACAAGAATTTGTTTCATTAAATTTCCAATTTTTCAACCATACTAATCACTGGTAATATGCACATCTCTTTGCGGAAATGGAATGGCGATACCATTTTCTGTAAACGCATTGTAAATAGCTATTGAAATGTCGCTTTTGGTTTGCAACGCCACCTCTACTGGGACCCAGAATCGCACTCTAAAATCTAAAGAGCTATCACCAAACTTATCAAACAAAGCGGTAGGTGAAGGGTCTTTCAATACATTTTCATGCTTTTGAGTTTCTTCCTTTAAAATATCAATTACCTTTTGTAAATCAGTTCCATAGGCCGCTCCAATAAATATTTGCATTCTCTTCACGTTATCCGAGAGGGTCCAATTAATTACCTCATTTGAAATTAAATTACTGTTTGGCACTACAACTTCAGCTCCATCAAAAGTTCTCACGTTTGACGAACGAACTCCAATTTTTGTTACCTCCCCCATCAAAGCTCCTACTTCCACCACATCAGAAGTTTGAACGGGTCTTTCAAAAATTAAAATCAATCCTGATACAAAGTTTGAAATAATGTTTTGCAAGCCAAATCCAATACCTAAACCTAATGCACCTGCCATTAAATTAAATTTTCCTAAATCAATTCCTAGAGTAGAAAGAGCCACTACAAATGCAAAAGCAATTAAAAAATACCGAACAATAACCGAAATTATGGAAGGAACTCCTTTTGCTAACTTCATGAAATTCAACACCCCTCCGTCTACACTTTTAGAAATGAATGAAGTTACTGCATACGAACCAAACAAGATTAAAAAGAAACTAATAATACTACCTAAGGTGAAACTAATATCTGCCCAAACAATTGGCTCTGTTAACTGTTCTGTTAACCAAACAAGCACCACATCATATACATCTACAATATGGAGGAAGTAAACAATCATAAAAACATAAGAAAACACGTTTACTAACAAACTGGTTCTTTTTTGTAAATAGTAGGAATACTTTGGATCAAACATTTCTAGTTTAGAAATATAGAAATAGACAGTTGCCGTGCTTAAACCTCCCAAAATAATTAACATGCTTGTTAACAATAAAAACAATACGCTACCTTCAATTCCTACTTTAAGTAATAAATCTGTAAGGTTTGTATAGCCAAACATATTAGCCGCAATAGCTCCAATAAAAACAAGGTATAAAACAGGCGTTAAAAACAAGATTAGTTTATAATCGGTATTTAACTCAATGTTCTTTATTTTTCGGAAAGGGTAAATGTATTTTAACACCACGGCAATACCAATCAAAGCCTCTAAAGCTAAATACCCCCTATACACAATGGATGAATACCATATATAAGACTTCACGGTATTCATCAAATAAAGTAATATTATTAAATAAATCAGATTTTTAAAATGCTTATGAGTTATAGGTTTGAATAAAGGCACGGTAGAACCAAGGGCTACTAGCATAAGTATTTCACCCAGCAAGTTGGGGGTATGTGAAAAATATACAATGCTAATAATTGTTATGGTAAAGATTATAGATGGCTTAAAATGATTGATTATTAAAAGCTTAGCTTTCAATAAATTTTTATCGGCATGGTTAATAGGGTGGTTTTTAAACGATTTCCTGAGTTGTATAAACCAAAGGAAAATTAGCGCCAAAACTGCAATAAAAGTAAGAATGTTGTTTTCTGGGCTTTGAAGGTAAGACCAAGTTCCAATAACGTTCTCCTTAAGCGATTCCCAGGAATTGAAATGCTCTTTGCTTTTTTTAGATTTAGGTTGGGTAGAATAATACCAAATGGCTTCATGTCTTTTTTCTAAAACACCAAATTCTTTTGATTTTTTCCAAATCTCTAATTCTTCAGTAACCGTATTAATTCGTTGTTTTTGAATTAATATCCTCACTTCCAATTTTAAGTAGTCATTATTTTTCTTCTTTATCTTAGCAATTACAGTGCGTAATTCATTTCTGGTGTTTCTAATATTGGATGTAACTTCATACGGAGATTTTTGTTTCAAAGCCGCGTTATAAGTTAAAGACCATTCCTTTTCCAACGGTTCAAGCTGATCAATCCATACCCCATTTTTATCAATATATCTGTTTATGGAACTTTGCCAAGTATCTAAAAAAGCATAATAGCTACCCCATTTATTAATGAGGTTAATCACTTTTTGTTTATTGGGATGTGATTTCTTAAAATTTAAAAATGCTTTTTCCTGACCATCTAAAAACTTGGTGTATTTAGGTAATAGGCTATCTATTTCTAATATAGATTTATGGGGCTCTAATTTACGACTAGCGCTTTTTAATTGCTCCTTTATCAAAAGCATTTTATCTCCTAAATCTACGTTTTCAATAGCAATTGGCTCTGTTTGAGCTGAATCTAATAGCGTGACCTGAGAAAAAACATTTATTGCAAATAGAAATATTGCAATAAAAAGAGAGAGAGAAACTTTTGGAATATTCAACGTTTTTCTAATCATATCAATTACGAATATATGAATATCTGTCTCTTGTATTTGATAGAATTTAATTTTAACCCTTTCCAGTAAAAATTTAGATGGTTAAATTCTATGGAAACAGGATTAAGCCGTAAATTTGGGTCTCAAATTTTAACACAGAATATCATGAAATATCACCAAATAGATTCAGCATTATTTATTGCTAACCGACAAGATTTTGTAAAGCATTTGAAACCAAAATCATTAGCTATTTTTAATTCCAATGATATTTTTCCAATTAGTGCCGATAGCTCTATGCCATTTAATCAGCATCGAGATATTTTTTACTTGTCAGGCGTAGATCAAGAAGAAAGCATTCTAGTAATTTTTCCTGACGCTAGTGAAGAAGCCAACAAAGAAATCTTATTTTTAAAAGAAACAAACGACCACATTGCTGTTTGGGAAGGAGAAAAACTAACCGCTGAACGAGCTTTAGAAGTTTCTGGGATTGAAACGGTTTATTGGTTAGACCAATTTGACTCTATCATGAAAAAACTCATGAGTGAAGCAGAAAACGTATACCTAAATACCAATGAACACCTTCGTGCAAATACAGAAGTAGAAACACGTGAAGATAGATTCATTAAAAGTTTTAAACCTCTTTACCCGGGTCATACCTACCAAAGAAGTGCTCCAATTATGCACGCCATTAGATCGGTAAAAAAACCAATCGAAATAGAATTAATGCAACAAGCCTGTAATTTAACAGAGCAAGGAGTGAAAAGGGTTTTGCAATTTATTAAACCAGGGGTATGGGAACATGAAATTGAAGCCGAACTTTGGCACGAATTTATTAAAAACAGAAGTAAGGGTTTTGCCTACACTCCTATCATTGCCTCGGGATATAACGCTTGTGTTTTACACTACATTGAAAACAACCAAGAATGTAAAGCGGGCGATGTTATCTTAATGGATATTGGTGCTGAATATGCGAATTATGCCTCAGATTTAACCCGATGTATTCCGGTAAGCGGAAAATTCACGAAAAGACAAAAAGAAGTTTACAATGCTGTTCTTCATGTAAAAGATGAAGCCGCCAAATTGTTAAGTCCCGGTGTTTTACTAAATGATTATCATAAACAAGTAGGCGAATTAATGGAGGAGCAACTTTTAAAATTGAAGCTTATTACTCTGGATGATATTAAAAATCAAGATCCAAAATGGCCTGCATACAAAAAGTATTTCATGCACGGAACTTCTCATTATATTGGTTTAGATACGCATGATGTAGGTTCATGGGTAGAACCAATTCAAGAAAATATGGTGTTCACGGTAGAGCCTGGTATTTATATTCCAGAAGAGAATTTGGGCATTAGACTAGAGGATGACTATGTGATTAAAAAGGGTGAAAACATCAACCTTATGCAAAACATTCCAATCAAGGCAGATGACATTGAGGAATGGATGAGTAAATAAAAAATTGGTACTCAATAAAAGCGATCTAAATGGGTCGCTTTTTTATTTACTTAATAAACAGTGCTTTAGTTAATTTCAAATTGCATTTGTTAACGTTACCTTAACATTGGATTCACCTAAAACTCACTTTGGTAAAATAGATTTGTCACCTATTATAATCGGAGAAAATGGAATATTCAATCGGAGATTTTTTATCATTATTAGGGTCCTTAGCCTTGTTCCTATATGGAATGAAGCTAATGAGTGAAGGAATTCAAAAAGCAGCTGGAGATGGTTTTCAGCGTATTTTAAGCAGCATGACTCGTAATAGAGTATTTGGTGTATTAACCGGATTCTTAATTACTGGAATTGTTCAATCCTCTTCTGCCACAACGGTAATGACTGTGAGTTTTGTAAACGCTGGTTTACTTACACTAACAGAGTCTGCAGGTATTATGATGGGAGCCAATATTGGTACCACGGTTACCGCCTGGTTTTTATCCATTTTAGGATTTAAAGTAAAGTTAGGGGCTATCGCTATTCCAATTTTAGCATTAGGTGTACCAATGATGTTCTTTAAACGTACACGTGTACGTTTTTGGGGAGAAACAATTATTGGTTTCGCATTATTGTTTTATGGATTAACTCTTTTAAAAGGAGCAGTTCCAGATATCAAACATAACCCGGAACTTGTTTCATTCTTAGCTGACTTTACAGATTGGGGATATTTCTCTTATTTGCTTTTCATTATTATCGGTGGGGTTTTAACCGTAGTGATTCAATCTTCATCTGCAACAATGGCGCTTACATTAGTAATGACTGCTCAAGGATGGATATCTTTTGAAATTGCAGCTGCAATGGTTTTAGGTGAAAATATTGGAACTACCATCACTGCTGAATTAGCTTCCTTAGCTGCTAATGTTTATGCCAAGAGATCTGCAAAAATCCACACTTTATTTAACGTAGTTGGTGTTGGATGGATGATTATTGTTTTTCCTTGGTTCTTAGATGGAATTGCTTCAATAAATGGTTTTGATGACCTAGCGGCCTTAGATGCAAGTCCAGAATCAATTCCAGTAGCTTTATCTACTTTTCATACCTTATTTAATTTAATCAACGTGTTGATCATGATCAACTTCGTTCCATTCCTTGTAAAATTAGCTACAAAATTGGTGAAATCTAAAGGTAAAGAAGATGAAGAATTCCATTTAGAGTTCATCAAATCAAATATCATTACTCCCGAAATTTCTGCCCTAGAAGCTCGGAAAGAAATTACTAGAATGG
>JBMYWA010000026.1:0-27042 GCA_049606935.1 Salibacteraceae bacterium | reverse complement strand
ATGGACATAGCTATCCAATGCATTGTTGAATTATGCTTGGGGAGGTTGAAAAATATCGGAGAATACTCCAGAAGAAAATGGAGCCAGATAAATAAAATCAGGGGATTCAAAAACCAATGTAGCCAATGGCTTAATAACAGAGTTTTCTATACGGGTAATACTTGAAATTGCGCAAACACAAAAAGGAGAACAGTGATCAGCGTCTCCTTGATGACCATGGCCATGGCTTTCTTGGGTTTGATTGTTCACTTCACTTACAGAACTTATAAGCAGTTCATCATCGCACGGATACATAGTTAATGTTACCGTAAGAAATGCAAAAAAAATAGCCAAGACTTTCACAGGCGTAAAAATAGGAATTCTTTAAAAATGAAAAAATGATTTTAAGCAATTAGCGATTTTTTAAGATGTTTAAGTGCGAAAGGAAATTAAAACAATATAATTTTAAGACTCTTATTTTTCTCATCCATTAAAGAAAACCGCACCTATATTTAGGACTACTAACATACACTTAACCTTTCAAAACCTCTAAATACGCTACTATTTTAGCATTGTCTAAATTTTAAATTAGATAATAGTTTCTTGGCTTAAACTTAATGAAAAACCTACAGATCTGTCATTTTTAAAGCCAAATCAGCCATACGTGCAGCATACCCAGATTCATTATCGTACCAACTGGTTACCTTTATTAGGTTTCCATGAACATTAGTTAATGGAGCATCAAAAATGGAAGAATATTTATTCCCCACAATGTCGCTAGAAACTATTGCGTCTTCGTTGTATTGTAAAATACCGCTGAATTCATTTTCAGAAGCCTTTTTAAAAGCGGCATTTATTTCTTCAACAGTAGTGGTTGTATTCACCACACAAGTCAATTCAATTAGCGATCCAGTAATCACAGGAACTCGCATAGCAGAAGCATGAAGTTTTCCTTTTAAACTAGGAATAACCACACCTAACGCCTCACCTGCTCCAGTTGTGGTAGGAATAATATTATGTGCTGCGGCTCTAGCTCTTCTTAGATCAGAATGGGGCGCATCTTGCAAACGTTGATCGGCTGTATAGGCATGCGTAGTAGTAATAAATCCGTGTGAAATTCCCCAGGTATCATTTACCAGTTGCACTACTGGTGCCAAACAATTTGTGGTACATGATGCATTAGATATTATATCAATTTCAGGAGTCAAAATTTCTTCATTTACCCCTAAAACTACAAAGGGAACAGGCTCACCTTTAGCAGGTGCTGAAATAATCACTTTTTTAGCTCCAGCCTTTTGATGCAATTGGGCCTTTTCCTTGGTTCTAAAAACACCTGTACACTCTAATACTAAATCAATATTTAGTTCGGCCCACGGTAATTCTTCAGGGTTCTTAATACTGGAATATTTAATAGCATGAGAACCCACATGTAGTGAAGCTTCGGTTGCTAAAACTTCATCTGAATATACGCCATGAGCTGAATCGTATTTAAATAAATGAGCCGCTGTACTACTAGGTGATAAGTCATTAATGGCTACTACTTCTACATCATTTGTTTGTAACAAATTTCTAAGCGTTAACCTTCCAATTCGTCCAAAACCATTTATAGCAATTCTCTTCATTTCTTTTCTTACTAAGTTAATACACAAATATCTTTTGGGCTAAGAAAATGGTAGAGGATAAAAAAAGGAGAACTTTTACATTCTCCTTTTTCTAATTATAATCTTTCTTTAACCATACTGACTACTCTTTCTGGGGTAATCCCAAATTTTTCGTACAATACTTTGTAAGGTGCAGATGCTCCAAAGGAATCCATTCCTACTACACCACCTTTTAAGCCTACATATTTATACCACGGCATTGTTGATCCGGCTTCTACTGCCACTCTTACCGCTCCATTATCTGGTAAAACAGAAGCTTTATATTCATCCGGTTGTTTTTCGAAGGCTTCCATGGTTGGTACAGAAACTACTCTTACTTTAATTCCATCAGCGTTCAAAGCTTTCTTGGCATCTAAAGCAATTTCTACTTCAGAACCAGATGCCATTAGAATCACATTGTACCCTTCATCTTCAGTTAAAACATAAGCACCTTTAGCCGTATTGGCTGCTGAAGCATACGTTCCAGAGGTTCTATCCAGTACAGGAAGATTCTGACGTGTTAGCACCAAAGAAGTTGGACCAGTGGTATTTTCTAAAGCCATTTGCCATGCGGCAGCTGTTTCATCGGCACACATGGGACGAATAACAGACATATTTGGAATAGAACGTAACGACACCAAATGAGATTCTGGTTGATGTGTTGGTCCATCTTCTCCTAAACCAATTGAATCATGAGTAAGAACGTAAATGGCTTGAGCGCTCATTAAAGCTGCCATACGCATAGCGGGACGGAAATAATCAGAGAATACGAAGAAGGTTCCTGCGTAAGGAATTACTCCACCATGCAAGAACATTCCGTTCATAATGGCTCCCATTCCGTGCTCACGAATTCCGTAGTGCACATATCTACCTGCTCTATCTTCTGGAGTAAAAGCAACTTCAGTTTTTGGGAAAGTTTTATTAGAAGGACTTAAATCAGCAGAACCACCAATTAATGAGGGGATTTTAGCTGCAATAGCATCTAATACTTTTCCTGAAGCAGCTCTAGTTGCCATAGAAGAGCCTGCTTCAAAAGTAGGCATTTCAAAATCATAATTGGCTACACCACCTTTAATCAAAGATTTAAATTCCACTGCCGACTCTGGATGTAAATTGGTATAATTGGCCAATTGCATATTCCAATCTTCCTCTGCCTCTACTCCTTCATTTCCAGAAGCTAAACAAAACGCTTTTACTTCATCCGAAACGTAGAAGTCTTCTAAAGGTAAACCAATAGCCTTTTTAGTAATAGCTAATTCTTCGGCTCCTAATGGTTCCCCATGGGCAGATGCAGTTCCTGCTTTTTTAGGGCTACCAAAACCAATAGTAGTTTTACACGCAATAATTGAAGGCTTATCTGTAGTCTCTTTTGCAGCGTCAATAGCAGCGTCTATTGCTTCCAAGTCGTGTCCATCACATGTAGCTACATGCCAACCGTATGACTCGTATCTTTTTAAAGTATCTTCAGTAAAGCTTAAATTAGTATCTCCATCAATGGTAATGCTATTGTCATCATATAACACTACTAATTTTCCTAATTTATGGTGTCCGGCTAAAGAACAAGCTTCATGAGAAATACCTTCTTCTAAATCTCCATCACCTACAAAACAATACGTGTAGTGATCTACGATATTGTTATCATCTTTATTGTATCTACCTGCTAAAGAAACTTCAGCCATGGCCATGCCCACCGCATTTGCAATACCTTGACCTAATGGACCTGTAGTGGTTTCAACACCTGGAGTTACAAAATTCTCAGGGTGCCCAGGAGTTTTACTACCCCACTGTCTGAACCCTTTTAAATCATCAATAGTTAAATCATATCCATAAAGATGTAACAAGCTATAAATTAGCATTGACCCATGTCCATTAGAAAGAACAAAACGATCGCGGTTAAACCAGGCTGGGTTATTTGGATTATGATTTAAATGATTTGTCCATAATACTGCGGCAATATCCGCCATACCCATTGGCATTCCTGGATGACCAGAGTTAGCTTTTTGTACCCCATCCATAGATAATCCACGAATGATTTTGGCCGTTTCTGCAATCATATTTTTTGAAGATGACATGTGAAGATTTTTTGTATTTATTTTTGCCTGCAAACTTAATGGATTAGCCCTGATTTTATGACATCAGCCAACAACAAGTTGCTAACATATTGACTTAATTTTTTAGCATAATAAACTTCCTATAAATGATGTATTTAACTAACAGCCAATTATACTCTTATCCCTAAAATCTTCAAGTTAATAACATTCCTTAAAAAAAAAATCAATGGGTCTATTTTACTTACTTTAAATTATTTTCTTTGTGACAGCATCAACTACTAAAACACAAAAACCAGATGGAATTAATAGAAATAAAACCGGAGAAAAGATTTGGAAAACCGGTTATTAAGGGAACACGTATTACCGTTTATGAGGTATTAAATTGGCTAGCATCTGGGATGTCTAAAACTGATATTTTAAATAATCATATTGAATTAAACGAAGAGCACATTAATGCTTGTTTATCATTTGCTGCAAATCGTGAATTAAAGATGAGTTTCACTTCATAACTATGAAATTATTAGTCGATCAAAATATTTCCCCCCAATTTATTTCTAATATTAAAGATGAGTTTCCTGAATCTAAACATGTCAATGAGTTAAAAATAAACCTATTAACAGATCATGAAATTTGGAAACATGCTTTAGACCATGATTTTGTTTTGGTGACCACAGATTCTAACTTCTTTAATTTTTCAATTGTTTCTGAAAAAGCACCCAAAATTATTTTCATTAAAGGAGACGTTATTACCTCCAATAAATTGGAATGGACCATTCGGGTTAACGCAGAAAGCATTACCCATTTTGTAGAAAACGACCCTTCTATTTGTTTAACCATTGAGGTTTAAAAAATATTTAGATTAAAAATGGCTAACAAAACTGAGAACAACCGAAGAGAATCCCATTCTTCAGAATCAGTTTATTTAGAATCATCCATAAAATCCTATTTCCGAAACTGGGAAATTTCTGGATATGTTGTTACAAATGCCATTTCCAGTGGTGCATTCCTTTTACTATTTATAGGGCTTTTTCTAAATCACGTTTTAGAACAGCCTTTCATGACGGTTAGACCTTCGGCAATATATGCAGGTGCATTAATCTCAATAACCTTTCTTGTTATCACTGCCCTACTTTTGGCAAGAGATATTCAAGATTATTCTAAATTTATAAAAGGCCTAATCAATCCTAAAGTGGCTTCACGATTTGTTTTTGGTGCCTACGCCATATTTAGTTTTGCAATTTTGACCTCGCTTTTTGCAATTTCCGTGTTTTTAAAATGGAAAGAGGTTAGTATCTTTTTAATATATTCTACGGCCTTTGCCGCCCTAGTAGTATCTATTTCTACCACTTACTTGTTACATTCTCCTAACGGACCTATACAATGGAATAGAATAGGCTTAAATTTTCACATGCTATCTCATAGTTTTATGGCTGGAGGCGCTGCTTACAGTATAGTTGATGCTTTTTTTAGAATAGGAACAACTTGGGGCTTTTACGTGGATCTTATCCTTCAAATTTCTATTACTTGTAACCTCATTATTAATATTATTGAATTTATACTCACCCGTAAAAAACATAAACAAAGTGAGTTGGTTTGGGAGATTACTAAAGGGAAATTCAAATTCAAGTTTTGGATTGGAAAAGTACTGATGGGAAACATAATCCCATTTGTTTTGGTTTTCTTTAGTAACATGCCCGTTTTACAAACACTAGCTGGAGTTTTTATTATTATTGGAATTTGGATCTCAGATAGAATTTGGATTGCCGCCCCTATACTGGTTAACAATAGGTTATCCCAAAAGGTTATTAACATTAAAAACGGATAACTATAAACTTAAACACTTTAAATTAAGGTTTACCTCGGTTAAATTTGAAATTATGACACAATCAAGCATCTCCAAAAACATTCTAATTATTGATGATGATCCAATTGCTAGAATGTTGGCTAAAAGAAACTTAGAAATTGCAGGCTTCAAGGGCTCTATTACTACTGCTGATAATGGAGAAGTAGGATTTGATATCATTAAAAATACGAGACAAAATTATATTGTGTTATTAGATTTCCATATGCCAGAATTAGATGGTATTGGATTATTAAAAAGGTTAAATAGCCATAACATTGAATTGCCTGTATTTATGTTAAGCTCTTCTATTCTTTCGGAAAATCAAAACCAATGTTTAAGTTTTCCTTGGGTGCAAGATTTTTTTGTTAAGCCAATAGATCAAATAAAAACTAAAGCAATTTTAGAATTTGCCAATAGTTATGTAACCGCCTAATTACCTTGAAAAGAGTCCGGTTTCATTTTTTCTAGCTTTAATTCTAAAACATGCTTTTCCAAAACCAAATTATGTCTTCTTTTGGCCTGTTCAAAAATCTCCTCGTTAAGTAAATTAATGGTTTGCTGCTGTTTAAAGTTATAAAAACCTAAAACAATAATTACCACAATCAATACCACAAATATTAAAGAACTTGCTCCCTTCATTGTAAGCTTAAAAAAAAGTCACTACAAAGTAGTGACCTTTTGATTTAATGCAGCAACTTCTTTTTGAAGTGTTGCTTCAATTTCAGCAAAATAAGCTGATTTATTATCAGCAGTTTTGTAATCGTTAACTGCAATAATCAAGTTATCATATAACTCAACCGATGCATCCACAATTGCATTCATTTTTTCTTCTTTATCTGGAGATGTAGCCACCACATCGTAACAATGATCAATTACATCTGCAATCTCTGCATTAATTACTCTTTTTAAAACTCTTCTACTAGCCATATTCTATACTTAAGTACATTTGTATTATTACAAAATTAAGCCATTGAAAAATAACAAACACGACTTGATTAATGATATTTACGGCAAAGCTTTGTTGAAATATTTAGATAATCCTGGTAAACAAGAAATAATTGTTCACTCAGATATTGCTGAAACGGAAGCCTATCCCCTTTCTTGGTTTTTTAGACAGGTTGAAGATTTTCCGGAATTGGAGAAAATGGCCTTAGATTTATGTAAAGGCAAAATACTGGATGTAGGTGCCGGAACCGGTATACACTCCAAAGAATTACAAAATAGAGGCTTTGATATTACTGCCATTGATATATCAGAAGGAGCTATTCAATGCATGAAAAAGCAAGGTCTGAAAAAAGCCCTGAAAATGGATTTCTATGAATTAGAAAACCAGCAATATGATACACTACTCATGCTAATGAACGGATTTGGAGTAATGGGAAAAATTAAAAACGTGCCCCAGTTTTTCGAAAAGGTGGACTCGCTTTTATCACCCGAAGGACAAGTCATTGTAGATAGCAGCGATTTGCTTCACCTCTATATGGAGGAAGATGGCAGTGTGCTTATAGATTTAAATGGTGCCTATTACGGTGAGGTTGAATATCAAATGGAATTTGAAAACCAGAAAGGATACCCATTTGATTGGTTATTTATTGATTTTGGATCACTTCAAGAAGAAGCCAACAAAGCCGGATTTAGTGCGGTTAAAATATTTGAAGAAGAATCCCAACAATACCTTGCTAAAATCACACGGAAGTAATTCTTTTACGCTTTAATTGAAGATTATTTATTTATATTTTTATTGGATGAAACGTACATTTTTTAGACTAGCTTTTATAGCTTTAATTTCAATTTCATTTATTGGGTTTTCGCAACAAGAACTATCCTTAGAACAGGCAGTAATGGGCCGTTGGGGAGAGTTATCTCCAGAAAGACTGAGTAACTTTAAATGGATTCCAAATTCCACAAATTATACATTCACTGAAAAGGGAGACGGAATTCAAACCCTAATAAAGGTAAACGCTAGTGATTTTAGTAAATCAGAAGTGATTAACTCTAAAGAATTAGAATCCCAATTAAAAATAAAAAAGGCAATGAAAAGATTGCCCAATTTTAATTGGCTAAATGAAAATGAAGCCTACTTTGTTTATTCTGGTGTAGTTTACACTTTTAACGCAAAAAACAAAACTGCCCAAAGGTATCACGCCCTCCCAAAAGACGGGGCTAATTTTACTTTTAGGCCTGGAACTGCTGATTTAGCTTACACCAAAGAAAACAATTTATACGTTTTACTAAAAGGCCAAGAAATTGCCATTACCAATCATACGGATGCAAATATTGTTTCCGGACAAACCGTTAGTCGCGTAGAGTTTGGTATCGAAAAAGGAATCATTTGGAATGAATCTGGAAGCGCCTTGGCTTTTTATGAAAAAGACGAAACCAACGTAACAAACTACCCTTTAGTTGACTACCACACCAGACCTGCTACGCTCAGAAATACAAAATATCCAATGGCTGGAATGGGCAGTGAGGAAGTGAAAATTGGTACATACTTCATTAAAGGGAATAAGCTTACTTATTTAAACTCAAATAACTCTAAAGAAGGATATCTAACTTCTTTAAGCTGGGGGCCAAATGATAAGTATGTATACGCGGCAAATCTTAACAGAGGTCAAGACTCGCTTACTCTGAAACAATATGATGCTAAAACAGGCGAAAAAACACAAGATATTCTATCCGAAAAAAATATAAAATACGTTCACCCCACTCATGGGCTTTATTTTATTGGGAAAACAGAGTTTTTATGGCAATCAGAAAATGAGGGTATTAATCAATTTTATGTTTACAACACTTCGAGTACAGATGTAAATTGGAAAATTAATACCGATCAAATAATTGTACGGTCTATTGTGGGTATGGATCAAGAATCTTCTAAACTTTGGTTTTTAGGAAATGGAAAAGAAGACATTGACCAACACCTTTATGAAGTGACTATTAATGATGGTGGAAATTCAAAACCAAAAATGTTAACTAAAGGAAGTAGCTACCACTCCTGGGCTTCCATTTCAGATGATTTTAAATATATTTTGGTACGTGGGTCTTCACTAACTACACCTAACTCTTACGACATTGTAGAAGTTTCGAATGGATCTATTAGCAACCTAATGACAGCGGCAAACCCTTTAGAAAGGTTTAAAATTGGAAATACTGAGCTGGGAACAATAACCGCTCCAGATAACCTGACTCTTTTACATTCAAGAACAATTTATCCTTTTGATTTTGATGAAACCAAAAAATATCCAGTTTTAATATATGTTTATAATGGTCCTGGAGTACAGTTAATTCATTCAAATTGGCTAGCAAGCGCCCCTTTATGGATGTACCATTTTGCCAATAAAGGCTACATTGTTTACACTGTTGATGGTAGAGGAAGCGCTAATAGAGGTATTGATTTTGAGCAAGCAACTTTTAGACAACTCGGTCAGGTGGAAATGATTGATCAACTAGCTGGTGTTGAACATTTAAAAAAACTACCTTTTGTTGATGGTGATAGAATTGGTGTTCATGGATGGAGCTACGGTGGCTTTATGACCACTAGTTTGCTTACTAGCTATCCTGGTACATTTAAAGTAGGTGTTGCCGGTGGACCGGTTATGGATTGGAGCTATTACGAAATAATGTATACCGAACGTTACATGGATACTCCGGAAACCAATAAAGAGGGGTACGAAAAAACATCTAATATAAATAGAGCAAAAGATTTAAAAGACCCTCTTCTTATTATTCATGGCACCGTTGATCCTACGGTAGTCAAACAAAATTCAGATTTGTTTTTAAAGGAATGTATTAAGAATGGTGTGAAAGTAGATTATTTTGAATACCCCGGAGCTGAGCATAATGTTTATGGAAAAGATAGGGTACATTTAATGCAAAAAATATTAGATTATATTGAGACTCACTTGTAAAATGAACCTCAATAAAAAAGCCCTTCTAGAAATTCTAGAAGGGCTTTTTTACAGCTTGAAATTTTGTTTACGTTGCCATTGTTGATGAAGGACAAACGTAATCTGTAACGTCCATATCTGAATTTAATATCTCATTAAACCCACCATCTATATTTACCAAATTATCGTTAGAATATCCGTAATTTTTTAAAATGGTAACTGCCATCATTGAGCGATAACCCGCTGCACAATGAAAATACATCTTTTTGTTTTTGTCCAGCTGTGTTAAATTACTATGAATCATAGCCAACGGAAAATGCGTGGCCCCAACCACATGTTGAGCTTCCCACTCCCCTTGCGCTCTAACATCTACAATGTTTAAATCTCCTTCTTTTTCTTGAATAGCTTTAATATCAGAAGGGTGAACAACATGAATTGTATCTACCGCATGACCAGCTGCTTTCCATGAATCAAAACCGCCAATTAAATGACCTTGACAGTTATCATAACCCACTCTAGATAACCTGGTTACAGCCTCTCGTTCTCTACCCGGTTCAGTAATAATAATAATGGGCTGATTAATATCTTCAATCAAAGCACCTACCCACATGGCAAAATTTCCATCAAGGCCAATACTCATAGAACCAGCAATGTAACCATGCTGAAACTCAACGTGAGGACGGGTATCTAAAATTAGATATCCCTTATCCATCAAACCTTGTAACTCTAAACATGAAACACCTTTCATTCCTTTAGCCAAAACATCATCAAAATTCGATTCTGTTCCGAATTTATTCATCATGGCATTTTTGGGGAAATATTGCGGTGGCGGTGTTAACCCAAAAAGAATCTCTTTAATGAATTCCTCTTTAGTCATGTCAGCCCGTAAGGCATAATTAGTTAATTTTTGATTCCCTAAAGTATCCACGGTATCTGTACTCATACTTTTACCGCAAGCAGAGCCCGCACCATGATTTGGGTAAACTAAAATTCTATCTGGCAATGGCATTATTTTGTTTCTTAATGAATCAAATAACATTCCTGCTAGGTCTTCTTGTGTTAAATCAGATTTTATCGCTAAATCTGGTCTACCCACATCTCCTAAAAACAATGCATCTCCAGTAAAAATACAGTGCTCAATATTTTGCTCATCTTTTAGTAAGTAAGAAGAAGATTCTAAAGTATGACCCGGAGTATGCAATAATTCAATGGTAACATCTCCAATATTAAAAACTTCTCCGTCTTCGCCTACATGAATTTCATAATTTGGTTTAGCTGTGGGGCCAAATACCATAGTCGCCCCTGTTTTTTTAGCTAAATCTACATGTCCAGACACAAAATCAGCATGAAAATGTGTAATGAAAACATATTTAATTTGTGCACCTCTTTCAGCTGCCATCACCATGTAAGGTTCTGGATCTCTAAGTGGGTCAATAATAGCTGCTACCCCGTTAGACTCTATGTAATAAGTACCAACCGCAATGCATCCGGTATATAATTGTTCAACGTACATAATTTATTTTTTTCTGTAGATTTCAATATTTAAAATGCAAATATATGATTTTTTATATATGTTTTGTTTATTGGATTCCTTCAACAAATTAAATATCACTATAAAAATAATTTTACTCCCTCAAAAATAGTACTTGAGGCAGTAAGAGAATGAATATTTATCATCATTAGATCTCTATTTTTGAAAATAAAAATAATTACAAAACAATTGGATTACCCCTACTCTTATTTGATACCTCTTTTATAAATTTGGCCTTTAATGAAATTCCTGTATCCGCAGTTTCTTTACGCGTTGTTTTCTCTGGTTATTCCGGTAATAATCCACTTATTCAATTTTCAGAGGTACAGAAAGGTTTATTTCAGTAATGTTTCCTTTTTAAAAGAGGTTAAACACTCCACCAAAGCAAAATCAAATCTTAAACATTTACTTATACTTATAAGTAGAATGTTAGCCATTTCGGCTTTAGTCATTGCTTTTGCTCAACCGTTTATTCCTTTATCGGATGTTTCTCAATCAAATAACAAACCGTCATCTCTTTTTATTGATGATTCTTATAGCGCTCAAAATCGCAGTGAAAAAGGAATTATTTTAGATTTGGCCAGGCAATTTGGATTAGAACTTGTTCAAGAATTACCTAAAAGTAGCAATCACCAATTCTTATCTAACGATTTTTTAGGGAGTCAACAACATCTTTACCCTACAACGGAGTTGGAAAAAAAGATTGGTGCATTATCCAATTCTCCAAATTCTAACAATTTTCAAAAAATAATTAAGCGCCAATCAACCGCCTTTGAAAATGAGAAATATGCTTCTTACATTATTTCTGATTTCCAGAAAAATCAATATGATTTTAGTGACTTAAATATCGACTCAAGTGCCAATTATACTCTTATTCCAATTTCTCCTGCTCAAACAAAAAATATCGCTATTGATTCTGTATGGTTTACTCGCCCTGTTCATCGTATTGGCGAAGAAGAAGAGATTCATGTTAAGTTAACCAATTTTGGCAATAAGGAAAACAACAATGTTACTGTTTCGCTCAAAATTGATGGGGTTAGAAAGGGTATTGTTAATGCTCAAATACCCGCAAACAGTTCTATAGATACATTACTTAAATTTCACACCAATACCGTAGGATGGCATTCTGGAAGTTTAACTATTGATGATTTTCCTGTTGTTTTTGATAACCGTTTCTATTTCAATTATTACATAAAGGAAAACATCAATATTGTTGAAGTTAACTCAAATGGAACAAACTCAATTCTAAAAAAAGTATATTCTACCGAACCATATTTTAATTACCGATTAATTAAGTATTCTAAGTTTGATTTTGATGATTTGGAGAATGTCAATTTATTAATAGTAAATAGTTTAGACAACTATTCCACGGGGTTCATATCTTCTATTAAACAGTTTGTAAATAATGGTGGAAGTTTAGCCATTTTGCCTTCAAAAATCAATGAGCAACAAACATTAAACCAACTATTAACGAGTTGTAATGTTCCCAAATTATCTAAAATTATAACCGACACCATTCAAAGTAATTACATAAATTTAAAATCTAGTTTTTACCAAGGGGTTTTTACTTCTACAGATTCTAAGGTAAATCTCCCCAATATTTATAAATATTTTAATTTTAGAGGAAACTCAAACGGAACAAACCTATTAACCACTCCAAATTCTCAACCTATATTATCAGAATGGCAAGTAAAAAAAGGAAAAATTTATTTATTCACCATCCCGCTTGACCAGAGTTTTTCTAACTTTTCGCAACATAGCATATTTCTACCTACATTTTTTCAAATGGGTTTTAATAGTGGTGATGAAACAAATCCTTTTTATTTTATTGGGTTAGATGAACTATTTCCAGTAAAATCAACGCGTCATAACGGTGAACTGATTTACCGAATAAAAAATGATGATTTTAACGTTGAAGTAATTCCTGAGATTATTAATGTTAACTCTAAAATAAAACTGCAATTGCATGGAGGAATTCAGAAAGCAGGCAACTACTCTGTTACTCAAAATGATAGCTTAGTTGGATTGGTTTCTTTTAATTACCAAAGAACTGAATCTAATTTAGATTATTACAACGCTAATCAATTAAATAACATAATTGATAGTTTGGGGTTGACCAATTTTTCTGTTTTTGAAACTGGAATTGAATCTTTTCAATCAGATTTTAAACAACGAGAAACAGGAATCGAGCTATGGAAGTGGTTTGTTATCCTTACTTTATTATTTTTAGGTATAGAAACCGTATTGATAAGATTTTTTAAACCTTCTGTATTATGAGTTTATTAATTAAAAAGGCAGTTATTATTGATTCATCTAGTAAGTATCATTTAAAAAAAATGGATTTATTAATTGAGCACGGTAAAATAATATCCATACAAAAAAATATTTCTGAAGAAAGTGAGAATACCATATCTGGAAATAGTTTATGTGTATCACCCGGTTGGTTAGACCTTCATGCTGAGTTTCACGACCCTGGAATGGAACACAAAGAAGATTTAGTATCTGGAGCAAATGCGGCTAAAAACGGGGGTTTTTCTGCCGTTGTAATTTCTGCAAATACGTATCCTGTTTGCGAAACCAAGGCTCAGGTAAATTACGTAACCTCTAAATCAAAATCATTACCCATTGAAATAAACACATTTGGAGCATTATCAGAAGATTTGCAAGGTAAAAACTTTACCGAATTATATGATTTACACTTAGCTGGTGCAGTGGGCTTTTCAGATGGTCTGTTGCCAATTTCCAATCCTGATTTAGTTAAAAGAGCCCTACTCTATTCTAAAACCTTTAATGGTAAGGTAGTAATATATCCTTCGGATGCTCGAATTTCAAATAAGGGTATGATGCATGAAGGTACTTCAAGTACTCATTTGGGCTTAAAGGCCGATCCGTCATTAAGTGAAGAGGTTATGGTAGCTCGTGATCTTGCTATTGCAGAATATTGTGAAGCACAAATTCATTTTAGGACCATAAGTTCTGCTGGATCAGTAGAGCAAATAAAACGCGCTAAGAAAAGAGGTGTTTTAGTGACATGTGATGTGGCAATTGCCAATTTACTGTGGAACGATACCGCATTAGAAGATTTTGACTCTAATTTTAAGGTTACCCCTCCATTAAGGTCTGAGAAAGATAGAAAGGCTTTGATAAAAGGAATCAATGATGATACTATTGATTGCATAGTCACTAATCATAACCCTCAGAATATTGAAGAAAAACACTGTGAGTTTGATTTAGCTTCCTTTGGGCAATCGGCCATTGAAACTAGTTTTAGTGCCTATAACACCTATTTGAGTCCACAAATATCCATGGAGAAATGGGTAGAAAAGACAAGTGTAAATCCACGAAAAATCTTCGGGTTACAAATACCTGAAATAAAAGAAGGTAATGTTGCAAATTTAACCATTGTTGATTTAGAGTCAGATTGGCTAGTTGCCACTAAAGACTTAAAGTCAAAATCAAAAAACACTCCGCTGATAGGGACCAAATTAAAAGGAAGGGTAATTGACGTGGTCTGCTAAGATTAGAGATTTAATCGTAGTCCACCCAATAAACTAAAGGATTGAAACGAATTTTCAAAAACAGTTTCTGTTTTGGTTGCTTTACCAAAGCTATACTCCGGTGAAAAATGGATAGATAATTGTTCAGTAACTTTGTATTCCGTCCCAAACCCACCAATAAACCTAGCGCCAATTAATTCTTTATTTTGTGCATTCATCTCACCTGTGCCAATTTCATTCGCCCTATATAAAGCCGTGTAATTAGAATTAACCACGGCAGAAACCCCTGAATTAATAAACAATCGCCACTTTTCGGTTTCCCAGTTATAGCGCACAAGTAATGGGATTTCTACTACAGACATTTTATAATTGGCATCCAGAGTATCTAAAAAATAATTATGGTAACTTACGGTTTGCTCTTTATTTGTAAAGCTCTTAGTTCCATCTGCATTGTTCGTTGCCGCAGCCGTTAAAATCACATGATTTTTAGCAACTTCTGAATCATAATAAGCGGTAAGACTTCCACTGAGAAAAGAAAATCTTACTCCTGTTACTACATCCCACTTTTTAGAAACTGAATATCCTAAACTTACATTTAACGCTAGGCTTTGATTGGGATGGTCAATAGTAGTACCTCCAGAATTTGAGTGAATATTATTTATTTGAGAAGCTTTTTCATATTTCAATGAGCTAGGATACGTCTTTATTCCTTCATTATATTGAGGTCCGCCTGCTAACAATACATACCACTTTTTCTTGTTTGAAGCAGGTTGCAATAAGGGTTGATGATTAATAGCGTTTGCCAGTTTTAATTTTTCGTTCATCGAAACCAATTTTTGGTTTACCAAAAACAAATCCGATTTGTTTTCATGGATTAAACCATTATTTGTTTTAGGGTTAAGAAACAATAAAGACTCTTCACTAAAAGGAACTGTGGGCAATACCTTGCTTTCTGTTGTGTTTTTATTGGATGATTTTGTTTTTTGAATTTTTTCTTCTTTTCTAAATTCAGAATAAATACTATTCTCTTTACCCTTTTTATGGTTATGATTAGATTGAACCAATACGGGAGTTACATGTTGTTGTTGTTGTTGTTGTTGTAATTGATTGGTTACAATAAAATCTATCGCCCAATCTTTGAGCAATGATTCATTGGTAATTAAAGCATCCTTATAATCTAGTCCTCCAATAACCAAAATAAATAGAGTTAGTCGCCACCAATTAATTCCAGCTGGATTTCTTTCAGAAACCTTATGGTCTCTAGATACAGTATCCGACATAAAATTCTTAGTTGGCAACTTTAATTGATTGAATTGTAAAACTAACTTGATTTAACAAAATTCATGGAAAACAAACATTAAACTTTTCACACTTTAATGTTAAATTGCATTTTATTCTGAACCATAAAAATAATTAATAAATATGAATATCAGCTGGGTTAACATCATTATTCTGTCACTCTTGTCCTTATCATTACATAGCTGCATATCTAACTCTCCTACAGGTCCTTGCGAATACAATGAAGAGAGATTTAGAATGACAATAATTGATATTATTCCTGATGTGAAAGATTCTAACCACACGACTGTTTTAGTAGATTTTGATGGCAATATTCGCTATGCAGAAAAATCATATTCTTTAGAAGAGATTAGAGATGTTAAAACAACAAGTGTATTTGTAGAAAAAAACAATTTAAAAACAGGAAATATTTATCGAGGCACACTCCACAAAAAGGTAGAAGGAACCGGAAATTGTGAAGATGAAATTATTCAATGGGAAAACAGTTTTAAGAAATAATTACGTATCGTGGGAATTCAACAGTCGGATAACGCTAGGTCAAAAGCCATTGACCGTTTTTTAAAATCGCAACCGGTAGCGATAAACGTAAAAGACTTGGTAGATGGAGTATTAAATGGCAATAAGCACATTTTAGCTAAAGCCATTACCCTTGTTGAAAGTAATCTTGCAAAGCATAAAGACTTAGCCACTCAGGTAATACATGAAATTCTCCCCAAGTCAGGCAATTCAATCCGTGTAGGCATTACTGGTGTACCAGGGGTTGGAAAAAGTACATTCATTGAGGCCTTAGGTACTTATTTAACACAACAAGGTATTAAAACAGCGGTTTTAGCGGTAGACCCAAGTTCCAACATTAATAAGGGTAGTATTTTGGGTGATAAAACTCGAATGAACCAACTTTCAGTAGATCCCTTGGCATTTGTTAGACCTAGCCCCTCTTCTGGTACATTGGGAGGAGTTGCAAATGCCACTAGAGAGAGCATTCTATTATGCGAAGCTGCAGGTTATGAAGTCATTTTAGTAGAAACTGTGGGTGTAGGGCAAAGTGAATACTTAGTGAAAGAAATGGTAGATTTCTTTTTATTATTGATGCTATCAGGTGCCGGAGATGAAATTCAGGGTATTAAACGAGGTATTATGGAAATGGCAGATGCTCTATATGTAAACAAGGCAGATGGAGAAAATAAAATCATGTCGCGAAAGGCAGCTCAAGCCTATCGTAATGCCCTACATCTCTTTCCTGCCAGAGAAGATGGCTGGATTACAGAGACAGGAACTTGTTCGGCTATTGATAATGTTGGCGTGGATACGGTGTGGAATTCCATTTCTAAATTTAAAACCCAACAAACTGAAAATGGTTGGTTTGAAACAAGAAGAAAAACACAATCTAAAACTTGGCTAATGGAGCAATTAAACCATTCGTTAAAAGACTTCTTTTTTAACCAAGATCTAGTAAAGCAAAATATAGATTCTATCACCAAAGAAGTGGTTTCAGGGAAATCAACCCCTTTTGCTGGTTCTCAAAAACTGATGGGCCTCTTTCAAAAAGGCATCGCTAACAGCAAAAAATGAAATTAATTGAGTCCATAACTTTTAGTAATAAAGATTTTGTACAACACGATATTCTTAAAGCAGAATACGAAAGCTGTGAGTTCATTGGGTGTAATTTTGAAGGTCAAATTCTTACCGAATTTGTTTTTATTGATTGTACGTTTCAAAACTGTAATTTAAGTAACATCCAAACTACTAATTGCTCATTTAGAAACGTTAATTTTATTAATTGTAAAATGCTGGGTATCGACTTTAGTGTTTGCGCAACCTTTTTATTAGAATTAAGGTTTGAAAGCTCTCATCTCGATTTCTCCTCTTTTTATCAGTTAAAAATTAACAATACAAGCTTTAAAAACTGCTCACTTAAAGAGGTAGATTTTGTAGAAACAAGTCTTCAAAATTCTAGTTTTAATGGATGTAATTTAACTGGTGCCCTATTTGATAACACCCTTTTAGAAAAATCAGATTTTAGAAACGCAATAGGTTATCAAATTAACCCTGTAAAGAATTACATAACCGATGCAAGTTTTTCGTATTCTGAAGTGGCTGGTTTACTTCACCATCATAAAATCAATATAGTACCCTAATATCACTACTCACTTGTGAATTACTTCTTATAGGTAAGTCAATTACTCCTTAGGCAATGGCTTAAAATTGTATTATGAAAAAGTTCACCGAACAAGAGTCAAACCATACCAATCTAGAAAAACAATCCGTTTCTCAATTATTAAACGGTATTAACCAAGAAGATCAAAAAGTGGCTTTAGCCGTGCAAAAGGTTATTCCCCAAATAGAGAGCTTAGTTATAGAAATAGTGAAACGCATGAAAAAAGGTGGTCGATTGTTTTATCTTGGAGCCGGAACAAGTGGTCGTCTTGGTATTGTTGACGCATCCGAATGCCCACCTACTTTTGGTGTGAGCCACGATATGGTAATAGGACTCATTGCTGGAGGAGATTCAGCCATTAGAAAAGCAGTTGAGTTTGCCGAAGATGATCAAAATCTTGGGTTCAAAAATCTACTCGCTTACAATGTAAATAATCTCGATACAGTTATTGGCATTGCCGCATCAGGTACTACCCCTTATGTAATTGAAGCGTTAAAAGAATGTAACAACAAGGGTATTCTTACTGGATGTATTACTAATAACGCTAATTCTCCATTAAGCGCAAACTCTAAACACGCTATAGAGGTTATAGTTGGACCAGAATTTATTACAGGTAGCACAAGAATGAAGTCGGGAACCTCTCAAAAATTAGTACTTAACATGATTTCAACTACCGTAATGATTCAACTAGGCCGGGTAAAAGGTAATCGAATGGTTGACATGCAATTAAGTAATAACAAACTTGTGGATAGGGGTACCTTAATGGTTCAAAAGGAATTAAATGTTTCTTATGAAGAAGCCAATTCATTACTTTTAAAATACGGAAGTGTAAGAAAAGCCGTTGAATCAATAATAAAAGACTAAATATGAAAGACAAAAAAGACCAAATAAGCAAAATATTAGCTCATAAATCATGGAATGAAATAAAAACCAACGATTCTTGGCAGGTTTTTAAAATGATGTCAGAAATTGTAGAAGGTTTTGAAAAACTGAGCCGAATCGGCCCTTGTGTTTCCATATTTGGTTCTGCGCGTACTCCTGCCAACAATGAGTTTTATAAAAAAGCAGAGACTATTGCCCACCAATTAACAGACAAAGGCTATGGAGTCATTACAGGTGGTGGCCCTGGTATTATGGAAGCGGCTAACAAAGGAGCCTTTTCTGGAGGAGGTCCTTCTGTAGGTTTGAATATTGAGCTTCCTCATGAGCAATTCAACAATAAATACATTGACCAGGATAAACTTATTGATTTTGATTATTTCTTTATTAGAAAGCTCATGTTTGTAAAATATGCGCAAGGTTTTGTGGTACTCCCTGGAGGTTTCGGTACCTTGGATGAATTATTTGAAGCAATGACACTAATTCAAACTAAAAAAATTGACCAATTTCCGATTGTTCTAGTGGGCAAAAAATTCTGGGAAGGTTTAGTGGATTGGCTTAAAACTTCATTATTAGAAAAAGAAGAAACAATATCAGAACCAGATATGTTTCTATTTAAGGTAGTTGACACTCCAGAAGAAGCGGTGGAAGAAATAGACAATTTCTACAAGGATTTCTTGCTATCACCTAATTTTTAACAATTTACACATAGTTCTTATTAACAGATTTCTGTTTGTAATTACGAACTTTACCTAACATTTATAGGGCATTGAACAGGTAGATTTGTTAGCACATCAACCGTTTGAACTATGTTTAAAATTCTGGCATTCGCACTAAATCTGGTAACCTTAATATTCTTCAATTTTTTATTGGAAGATGTAACTGTTGAGCAAACCCTACCAGACCGAGTGGAAGAAGGAAACGAGTTTGTAGTTACAGTGACCATAGATAAAAGTACAATTGAAGGGTATGCCAAATTTCAAGTCATTCTTCCTGAAGGAGTAACCGCTACCCCTATTGAAACAGGTGTTGCAAAATTTAATTTTGAAACTAATAAAGCTAAATTTGTATGGATGACCCTTCCAACCGACCGAGTTTTTGATATATCGTATAAAGTAAAAGTGGATGACCCTGAATTGAAAGAACTTAACATTGGAGGTACGTTTTCCTATTTAGACGAAAACCAACGAATGACAGTAGACCTTCCTGCTAGAACAGTTTTTATGGGTAAGGAAGAAATTATTGTAGAAGAAATTCCCGAAGCAGAGGTTACTGTTCAAAGAACCATAAAAAACATGTCTGATAATTTTTATAAAGTTACTTTAGACATCCACTACTCTAACGTTTCTGGTTTTGCAAAAATTCAAGACATAATTCCTGAAAATGCAGACGTCACACCAGATGAAGCGGCTGATGCGGTTTTTTCAATGTTAGATACCAAGGTGAAATTTGTTTGGATGAATTTCCCTGAAGACAAAAATGACATTTCCGTTTCATACATGATAGACCTCTCAAATGCAAGCAGCAAAAAAATCACAGATCTATCTGGTGAATTTGCCTTTATACATGATGGTGCCTCCCAAAAAATTCAAATTGACAACCCCGCTGCAATTGATTTTGTTGACCTAGAACCAAACCTAATCGCAGAAACTTCAAAAGAACAAAATCAGGACAATGTTCCAACAAAAAACAACCTAGACCCAATTGATTTGGTTGACACTGAAAAAGAAGGGGAAGAAATTCAAAAAAATATTCCCATAACTAGCATTCCTGCCCCAGAAAACGGAGTGGTTTTTAAAGTCCAAGTTATGGCCTCTCATAAATCTGTTGACGTATCTTCTTATTTCAAAAAAACGTTCAATTATAACGGTCAAGTTGAAGTTGATTCTCATGAAGGCTGGATGAAATATTTAACCGGAGGATTTGATAATTATGTTTCAGCTAGAGACTTAAGGCAAGATCACAAGGCTAATTATTCATTTAGAGGTCCTTTTGTGGTGGCATACAACAATGGCACCAGAATTACAGTTCAAGAAGCGCTTATGATTACAAATCAAAAGTGGGTTAACTAACAAAAAAGTAATTTGAGGAATCCCTAATAATTGCTTACTTTAGCCACAAACCTAGTAATTGTAAAAACTAACGCGTTTTCATTGAAAAAATATTTCACACTACTTTTACTGTTTTTCACAGTATTCTCTAGCTTAAACGCTCAAAATGAGCAAAATGAAGAAGAGAAACCAAAAAAAGAAAAACGAGAAAAACCGAATAGGGAACACGTGCCTCCTACTTTGGAAGTGGGGCTCGGAACAGTATCTTATTTAGGCGAATTAAATCAAAATAGCGCTATAAACTCGCCTTCAATTGCAAATTTTGGTTATCACATGTCTTTTAAGCAACCCATAAACTATTACTTAGAGTTTAATATTAATGCTTGGGGGTCGCAAATTTCAGCAAACGAAAGGTCTTTAGAAAGAAATTTAAATTTTCAATCCACTATTTTCGGAGCAGGACTTGGAATTACTTACAACTTCGCCAATTTCCTTAAGGAAGACAGAATTTTCGAGCCACTTATTGGTGTTGGTTTTGAATACCTTACGTTTAACTCTAAAACAGACTTATTAAGTGAAGATAATGTTAGATACCATTACTGGAGTGATGGTTCTATTAGAAATCTTCCTGAAAACTCAACTAATTCTGAAAAAGCCATTCGCATTCAAAGGGACTACTATTATGAAACTGATATTAAATCGTCAAACTTTTATGATTTAGACGATTACAATAACCATGGTTTTGCCATTCCTGTAATGGTTGGTGGTAAAATGCACATTGGAAGTAAATGGGATTTTGTTGCCGCAATGACTTATCATTTTACAACTACTGATTTAATTGATGGGGTAGATCAAAACTCTGGGAATTTCAAGGGTGATTCTAAAATGGATGATTTACTGTACATATCTGTGGGTATTAGTTATAATTTCCGAAAAGGAAACTCAGAGGAAGATGCCTTTGACGATGATTTCATTGATATTGACATGATGGCTGATGAGGATGAAGACGGTGTAATTGACTGGGAAGATGAATGTTTAGGGACACCATTTGGCGCGGAAGTAGATGAAAAAGGATGCCCTCTTGATGGTGATGAAGATGGCGTACCAAATTACGGTGATGACGAATTAAACTCTGCCCCTGGCGCACAGGTTGACTCATTAGGTGTTACCATAACCGAAGCCGATCGCCAAGGGTTTTACGATAGATACTATGATACCACTGGAATATACACTCCGATAACAGCAGAAACTTACACATCTCAAATTTTTGCAAGTAAAGTTAACAGAAGAGGTATTGTTAATAAAGACAAATACGCAGTTGGTATTGGTGAATTTGAAGGAGAAATCCCAGCTGATCTGGTAAATGACATTTTAAGCGTAGAAGATGTAAATACCTACGATGAAAACGGAAAAATTCTTGTTACCGTTGGTAAATACGATACCAAGGAGGAAGCCGAATCTAGACAGCGTAAATTACAAAATGACGGCATTACGCCAACAGATATTGTTCGAATCAACAATAAGAAGAAGGTTACCAAAGTGACCAGCGAAACCCCAAAATTCACTGCCGAACAATGGGAAGGTGATAAAGAGTCTGGTATTATTTATAGGGTTCAGGTGGGAGCTTTCACTCAAGCGGCCGATGAGAAAGTTTTTAAAGACTTACCTCAGTTAATTAAAGTAAGTTCAGATGATGGTTATGTTAGATATTTTACGGGTTCTTTCCCTTCATATTCAGCAGCTGCATCCGAAAAAATAGACATCCTTACCCAAGGTTTTAATGGCGCATTTGTGGTGGCATTTAAAAATGGCAATCGAGTAGGTTTAAATAATATTGGTACGGTAAGCCTTGATAAAAGCCAAACCTCTGGAATAACCTCTGGGGCTCCTTTAACACAAGATCAAAAAGATAACCTTAAGTTCAAGGTTCAACTTGGTTCTTACCGAAGCCAAATTCCAACTGATGTACTAGAAAAGTATATGGAATTAGGTACTGTAGAACAAATGAAAGGAAAAGACAAATACATACGCTACGTGGCAGGCTCCTACTCTTCTTATGATGAAGCAACGTCATATAAAAAAGAATTAATAAATCAAGGCTTTGAAGGATGTTACGTGGTAGGCGTTTATTATGGTAAATTGATATCTGCCGCCCAAGCCAGAAAAATGTTAAGTAAATAACAAAATATTAAACAACCAAAACATGGCCTGCTATTAACTTAGCGGGCCTATTTTTTATTATAATATGAAGAAACAATCAATTTTCCTTTTGGCCATTTTCCTTTTAACAGGACATTTTGCCTTTTCCCAATCAAATGATCAGGAACAGCTTAAAAAATTGGAGACATTTATGCGGTACGTCCAACTTGCCTATGTTGATACCGTAGATTCGGAAAAACTTACCGAAGATGCCATTAAAGCTGTTTTAAAAGAGCTAGACCCGCATTCTGTTTATATTTCGAAAAAGGATTTAAAACGAATGAACGAACCATTAGAAGGAAATTTTGAAGGTGTTGGAGTACAATTCAATATTTTACATGATACCATTACTGTTGTTAGTCCTATTGCTGGCGGGCCATCTGAAAAGTTAGGAATTCGTGCAGGTGATAAAATAGTAGAAATTGAAGGTAAAGTGGTTGCAGGAGTAGGTTTTACTAATAAAGATGTAGCCGACAATTTGCGCGGAAAAAAAGGAACTAAAGTTACTGTAGGAATTTTACGAAATGGAGAACAAGATTTATTAGAGTTTGAAATAACTCGAGACAAAATTCCAATTTATAGCATGGATGCCGCATATATGGCAACCCCAAATACGGGCTATATAAAATTAAACAGATTCGCAGCCCAAAGTATGGATGAAGTTGGAGGGGCTATGGACTCTTTACGTACCATTGGCATGGAAAATTTGATCCTTGATCTACGTGGTAATGGAGGTGGTTACCTTAGAACAGCCATTCAATTGGCCGATAACTTCTTAAATGAAGGGAAATTAATCGTTTACACTCAAGGTAAAGCCTATCCAAGAGAAGAATATAATTCATCCAAACAAGGAATATTCACACAAGGTAAATTGGTAGTGCTAATTGATGAAGGTTCTGCTTCGGCAAGTGAGATAGTTTCTGGAGCAATTCAAGACTGGGATAGAGGTTTAATAATTGGGAGAAAATCATTTGGGAAAGGATTAGTACAAAAACCCTTTCAATTATCTGATGGTTCGGCCATTAGGTTAACCATATCTAGATACTATACCCCTTCAGGAAGATCTATTCAAAGAGATTATTCTGAAGGCAAAGATGATTACTACAATGAGGTGAATAAAAGGTTTGAGCATGGAGAATTAATGAATCAAGATTCCATCCAATTTCCTGACTCCTTAAAATTTGAGACCTTAAAATTAAAACGAACTGTTTACGGAGGCGGAGGAATAATGCCAGATATTTTTATTCCACTTGACACCACTGAAACTTCAGACTATTTTGGACAATTGGTTAGAAAAGGTATTTTATACACATACAACCTTGACTATTTGGATAAACATCGAAACGATTTAATGAACATGTATCCAACTTTTGAAAAGTTTAATTCAGAGTTTGAATTGTCTGATGAAATGTTAGAAGAAATAATTACAGCTGCCGCAGAGAAAGGCATTGAAAGAAATGATGAGCAAATATCTCATTCCAAACGAATTATCAAGATGAATTTTAAAGCGCTTATGGCTACAAATTTATGGACTTCCACTGAGTTTTATAGAGTTATCAACGCCAATGACAATGCTTTTAAGAAAGCTGTGGAAGTTATGAATGATAAAACTTTCAAAAAATTAAAATTAGACCATTAGGCATTTTTTTAACTATTCGGCAACTATTTAAAAATGAAAATAGTCAGGTAAAAAATTATATTTGTCGCAAATAAATCCAAAACATGAAAGAAAACATTCAAACCATTCAGACAGCTCTTTTAGTACTTATTGCTGCAACTGTTATTTACGGAACATTTATACAAGGTGATAGTTCTAGCTCAAAACGAGAAAGAGCAGATAGAAACAGAAGAACAGAAAGAAAAAGTAATATTGCAGCCTCTAACGTTCCGCAAAACAACACACAAATTAAAGCGGATCCTTCAATGAATTTGAATAATCCGGCCACACAAGCTCCTGCTCCAGTAAACAATCCAACAAGTATTGCATTTGATCAAATGGCTCATGATTTTGGAAACATTGATCAAAATTCAGAAAACACTTACGTTTTTAACTTTACAAATACAGGAGACAAACCATTGATTATTGAAACGGCAACAGGTTCTTGTGGTTGTACTGTTCCAGAATTTCCAAGAGAGCCAATTGCTCCTGGTGCATCAAGTGAAATTAAAGTAGTTTACAAGCCAGGCAAACAAAAAGGATTGCAAAATAAAACGGTAACGGTAATAGCAAATACCCAACCCAAAGACACTCGTTTAAATATTACAGCGAACGTTCAAGAGGTAAAATAATCCACTTTTAATATTACAAAAAAGCCGGTTAGGAACTATTTTCTTAACCGGCTTTTTTATGGTCTTATTCTCCCCTATTTCATATTGGAAGTCATAAACTTAATAAACTTAGAATCGCTATAATACTCCTTAGCAACTATCCTAACCACAGAATAAAAAGGAATAGCTATGATCATTCCAGATATTCCTGAAATGTTACCCGCAATCAAAATCACTAAAAAAATCTCTAATGGATGCGCATTTATACTTCTAGAGAACACTACGGGTTGAGTAAAGAAATTGTCAATCATTTGAGTTATTCCAAATACAATCAAAATTTCGCCAATTAGTGTATAAATACTACTAGAAGTGGCTAAATCAACGTTTGTAGAAACGCCAATTAATAAACCAAAAGCGACACCAATTAATGGCCCTACGTAAGGTATAACATTCATCAAACCTGCAAATAGACCAATTACCATTGCATTACGAATACCAAAAATAGTTAACCCTATGGATACTATAGTGGTGATTATGGTTACTTGAATGGCAATTCCAATAAAATACCTACTTAGTGTATTTTTAACCTTCTCCATTACGTGAGTAATTTTTTCCAAATTTTCTTCGGCAGTTAAGGAATAAACAAAATCATTAAAAAGGTTATCATCTTTTAAAAGGAAAAAAGTAATAAACATTACCGAAAAAATGGTTATTAAACTGCCTCCTATACCGGAGGCTAAACCTGAGAAAAATTTAGGAACTCTATCTACATGTTGTTTTCCTAGCAACATTTCTTGGATTATTTCTTTTTCACTTCGTTCATTATCGTGAGGATTAAAATCAATTTTTTTCAAAACGGAACTCACACTCTTCAATTCTGGTTCGACTAATTCATAAAAGTCATTCATGTCTAAATTGGCCAATAAATTCGCCTCTCTTGATACAACTGGAACAAATATGTTTATAACTACTACAAAAAAACCAATAACCAAAAGCATTGACATCCCAGCTGCTGCTGAGTTTGATACTCCGTAGCCTTTGAATCTTCCCTTTCTTAAAAACTGATTTAATGGACTAAGCATTAACCCTAGAACCAGTGAAATGGTAATGTAAATTAGCACCAAATGGGAGTGGTACATTAATAAGAGACCTCCAATAGCGAGTGTCCAATTAAATAATTTCTTTTTTGTTATTTCCATTTAAAAATTATTATCACCCATTACCATATCGCCTATTCCACCAAGGATACCTCCTTCACCTCTTGACTTCCCTCCCATTTTAGGAGCCGATGAAACAATTCTATCCGCCATTCTACTAAATGGTAAAGATTGAATCCAAATAGTGCCAGGACCTTGCAGAGTGGCTAGGAAAAGGCCTTCCCCACCAAATAATGCGTTCTTTATTCCTTTTACCATTTCTATATCGTAATTAATCCCTCCAGTAAAAGCCACTAGACAACCAGTATCCACCTTAATAGTTTCTCCTGGTTGTAATACCATTTTTTGAATAGTTCCACCCGCATTGGCAAAAACAAGCCCATCACCTTCTAGTTTTTGCATAATAAAACCTTCACCTCCAAAAAGTCCAACTCCAATTTTACGGTTAAACTCAATCCCTACCGAAACACCTTTGGCCGCACATAAAAAAGAATCCTTCTGACAAATCACTTTATTTTGATACTGACTTAAATCTATTGGGATAATTTTTCCGGGCATTGGAGCCGCAAACGCCACATGCGATTTTCCGTACCCTTGATTTTTGTA
>JBMYWA010000025.1:0-27959 GCA_049606935.1 Salibacteraceae bacterium | reverse complement strand
GCGAGATATTTAAATATCTCGTGTTGCTAAAATTTGAACTATAAACTTAGAAACTTTTAAAAGAGTGATTAACGAAAGAAAATCACAGCAATAAATGATTAATACTAGGAAGTATTTGAATGAAATTTTATAATTTTTGAGGTGATTGTAAGAATTCTTGAAGTATTAATTAATTTGGACTCATGAAATTAAGCCTAATTATTCTATTTACCTTTCTGTTTCAGTTAAGTTACTCGCAACTCGCTGAGGTAAAACATTTACATAATTTTGAAAATACATCATTTAACAAAATGATTATTAATTATTTGGGTGATTTAGTGGTGATTAGAGATGCCGCAAAACCAATATTCTCTATTTATGATACAGCGGCATTCCAAATAAAATCAGAAATTAGTCCATCAGATAATTTACATGGTGATCCTATTGATGTATTTTATGATTTAACAGCTCATAGGGACAGTGGGTATTTAGTTTGCGGTAGAATCCCTTTAAATGGTAGTTCAATTGGAACGCCTGTAATCTATTGGTTTAATGATAGTGCTCAGGTAAATGTGGTTTATAAGGGTGAAGTTTTTGGATCACATCAAACGGGATATTATCCGGTTTTCAAAAATGTAATTATGCGTTCTGATGGCCATATTATTGCTTTGTATCAATATACTTGGATTTCGAATGCAGATGATACTACCCAGAAATCGGTGCTTTTTGAGTTTGATAGTTCATTAAGTCTTATAGGTATGGATACAATAAGGAGTAACCATAGTCTTAAGATGGTTTATAATTCCAAACAGGAAAAGTTGTTGTTTTTTGGGTTTGAAAATGGCATTGATACAACCTTAACAAGATATCCATATTTCTCAGTTTTAGATGCTTTTACATTTAAAACTGAATTTGAAAAGATACTATTTGAAGTTCGAGGCATTTCGGATTGTATATTAAGTAATCAGGAAATTATTGTTAGTTTATGGACTCATCCAAATGATGCTAAATTATTAAGCTTTGATTTGAATAACGGAAATCTGCTAAATACCCTTTCTTTTAGTAATTACGCTACAGATTATTCTATCACGGCTCTAGATAAAAGATCAAATGGTACATATGCCGTTTTTGTTTTAGAAAGAGATACCTCGTTTAACACTACAAAGCCCTATAAAAGTGAGATGATAATCCTTAATACTGACTTAAGGGTTTTAACTAAAATTGAGCCATTGGATTCGACAGGTTGGGCAGGAGGAGTTTGGAATTTTTATAATGTTGATGACACGTATTTCTTTTCGCAATATCGTATTTTAACTGGGGTTCAAAGAGCTGAGGTTTTATCTAGGGTTGATGTATCTCAAATAACAAATATTTTAAAAGCTGAGAAAAAGAACGATTGGAATCTTTATCCTAACCCTTCATCGGGGATTATCCAAATAGAAGCCCCTAAAGAATATAAAAGAGAGAATTGTGAGGTTCGGATTTATTCTGTTTCTGGGCTGTTAATGAGGTCGGATAAGCTTAAAGATGAAATAGATATTTCTACTTTGCCGGTTGGGTTGTATTATTTATCTGTATTTGATAAAAGTGGACTTGTTAATACTTCGAAATTCTCTAAACAATAAATTCCTACATCAAATCATCTAAAGCTTTTTCAAGCGAAGCGAATTTAAATTTAAACCCTCTATCCACTAATTTTTGAGAGGAAACTCTACTACCAAATAGTAACATATTTGCCATTTCGCCTAGCATCAACTTCAATACAAATGAAGGTACGTTAGGTAACCACATTTTCCGGCCTAAAGGTTTGGCAATAGCCTTGGTAAAAGTCGAATTGGTATGATGCTCTGGAGCAGAAGCGTTGTATGCGCCAAACATTTTAGGGTCTTGAATTGCTTTTAAGTAAATTTCGCACAGATCATCTACATGAATCCAAGGCATGTATTGTTTTCCGGAACCTAAGGCCGAGGCAGCTCCTAATTTAACAGGTTGCAACATTTTGGCCAGTGCTCCATCATTTTTGGTTAACACAATTCCAGTACGAATAAGTGCCACCCGAATACGCGGATCGTACACATTTGAAGCCGCTTGCTCCCATTTTTTACACGTTTCGCCTAAAAAATCAGTAGATGGAGAATCGGATTCTTTGAATATGTTGTTGGATGTCACCATTCCGTAATATCCCACTGCACTGGCGCTGATAAAAGCAGTTGGACTTAGATTAAGTTCTTTGATTTTTTGGTGCAAAAACTCCGATGATTTTACTCGTGAATCAATCACCAGTTTTTTGCGCTCGGGAGTCCAACGTTGACCTGCAATATTGGCCCCGGCTAAATGAATAATGAAGTCGCTGTTTCTTAAAGCGACTTCATCAATTTCTTTTTCTTTCCAGTTCCAGTAATATACCGGGAATTCTGATTTGTTGTACCGTACCTGACTTAAAATTGCCACATCATAACCTGCGTTTTTTAAATGTTTACACAGGTGCCTGCCAACTAATCCAGTACCTCCAGTAACTAAAACTGTAGCCATATTTTACTTGTCTGGGTTGATTTTTGGTAAAGCTCCTTTGTCTTCCTCAGGATCTTTAAGAACACCTAAGGTTTTACCCATGTATTTTCCAAAGTCACGCATGTCATGCGCTTCTTCGCTTAATCCGGTAGCTTTTTCAAAAGTATCAGCCATGGTCATGATGTTTTGATAAGTAAACAATTTCATTTCGTCTACCGTAAAATCTTTTGTCCACAAGTCTATGGTCATCGCATTCTTTTGTTCGGGATCCCATACCGATAAAAACGAAGCATTCACCTTACCTTGTTGGGCGCCATCTGTGGCACTCCATTCAATTTGTTCAGGTATGTGGTTTTCGTCTAACGATACTTCTAATTTTATAACTGATTTTTCCATTTCCAATAATTTCTATCTTGGTTTGTATTTTGAATGTCGCAAAATAGTTTGCGCATCTTCCATTTTCATTAATTCTTCAATGGATACACCGGAATTGTTTTCCATGTAACTTCTAATAATTTGCCAACCTACCCAGTAACCAATTTGAGCGGGGCTTTCTCTAGGAAATCCCGGAGAAAAAGGCCCTGGCCCTGTTAACGAGCGGATGGCATGTAAATCGGTACTGTATAGTTGCTGCTCTTCAATAATCTTTGCCCAAATAGTTACCTCATTATCTTGGCACCATTTCACTTCGTCTTCCAGAAATCCAATTTTGTAATGGTCAGGTGCATAAGGAAATAGAGCGTCCATTACATAAATGGATTTACCATAGTTTACTATTTGAGAAAGCACATCATCCTTCTTGTTTTTAGGTTCAAACTCGCTTAAGGTCCAACCGCGTAGCATGTCGTACACTAAATAGTCAGATTTACATTTTTTGCTTATAAATCCTGGTATTTGAGCTAAAGTGTAAATTTCATTTGAGTCTCCTAGGTACATATCCAAGCCTACAGCTAAAACAGAATCGGTAACTACAATATTACGGTTCAACCCAGCTACCATACTTACCACAACAGGAATTGGTTTAGATGGAAAATGGTATTGATAATATTTAAAAGCGGTAGTTAACTCGTTTTTATAGGGGGTAATATCGTGAAAAACGCTGTCTACATTTTTAAATAATTGATGTACGCTTTTGTTTAGTAAGAAGCCCATTACTTGGTCTTCATATCTTGCGGTTTCTACAGATCCAAAATTCATAACTCTCCCACTATAAAACTTATAAAAGCTTCCGTAGGTTTGAATTAAAGAATCGTTATAATCCTTAAAATTAGGTTTGGTAGCCAATCCAGTAATATCATGTTCAAACCTTAGCCACTTAACTTCTGCCTGTTGGTTAGAAATGTCAACGTCAAACTTATTGTCATCACAAGATGATAGTACCAGAACTAGGAACAATAGACCATGGAAAATGATTGAAATTTTATTATTCATTGGCTTGAATATATCCTTACTTTTACCCGTTAATAAGGCAAATCTACAAAACAGAACAAGGTAACGTTATGCGCAATATTAAATTTTATATAATAGGCTTATTATTTTTTGGAAGTCTAGTTAATGGAGTGTCTCAAGAAGACAAAAAAGTGGCATTAGCTTTTAAGGTTTCTCCCACCTTTTCATGGATGCAAGTCTCTAATAATGGTTATGAAAGTAATGGAACTTCTGCTGGAATTGCTTATGGTTTGTTAATGGATTTTAGATTGTTTGGAGAAAAAAATTACGCATTAGCTTCTGGGCTTACATTTAACCATACTTCGGGTAAAATAGTGGAGCCTTCCTATTATTCAGATTCAAATAGTGGAATGGTTTATTCATCAAAATCGGACGCAAAATACTCGATGACCTATATAGATGTACCATTTGCCATTCGGTTAAAAACAAATGAAATAGGATATAATACCTATTATGGAGAGTTTGGGACAGAATTTGGATTTAGGGTAAATGCTAAAAAGAAATATACAGATACCTATTCTGGCGGAGTGATAGATGAACAAACAGATGATGTGTCGGACCAAATTAACTGGTTTAGATCTTCTTTAATAATAGGATTGGGTGTTCAAAGAAATATTTCAGGAAATACCTTTTACCGGGTTGGTGTGACTTATCATAACGGTTTAACCAATGTTTTGCGAGGTTCAGGTACGGGCGATGATGAAGGTAAAGCCTTCTTGGTAGATGGAAACGGAAACACGGTAATTGAAAATGGTGCTCCGGTATATGATAAGAAACTATCAACCAAATTGAAGTTTATTGAAGTGCAACTAGCTATAATTTTTTAAGATGAATCATCAAGCGGTTCAAGAACATATTGTTAACTGGCTATCTAATTACGTTAAAAAAACCGGAGTAAAAGGTTTCGTTGTTGGTGTTTCTGGTGGTATAGATAGTGCAGTAACAAGTACGTTGTGTGCGCTTACCAGATGCAAAACCGTTTTAGTGGAGATGCCTATTCATCAGCCGTTAGATCAAGTTTCAAGGGGTAAAGAACATATTGATTACCTGACTCAAAAATTTGAGAACTGCTCTAGTTTGGTTTTAGATTTAACTTCAACTTACGATTTGTTTCTAACGGAGCTTTCTTCTAAATCTGATATTGAAAAATCAGAGGAAGTGAAAAATTTAACCTTAGGAAATACCCGAGCTAGATTGAGAATGACCTCTTTATACGCAGTTGCTGGAATAGAAGGTTTATTAGTGGCAGGAACGGGTAATAAAGTAGAAGATTTTGGGGTAGGTTTTTTTACCAAATATGGCGATGGCGGAGTGGATATTTCACCGATAGCTGATTTGTTTAAAACCCAAGTATATGATTTAGCAAAACATTTAGGAGTTAATCAGAATATTTTATCGGCACCACCAACAGATGGTTTGTGGGATGATGGAAGAACGGATGAAGATCAAATTGGAGCAACATATGCAGAGCTAGAATCAGCCATGTTGTTGCAAGAAAGGCATGGGAATTCTATTCCTGAATCTGTTTTTGAAACGGAAAGAATGAAAGAGGTCTGGGCAATTTATTTTGGCCGCTGGAAAGCCAATCAACATAAAATGAACCCCATTCCAGTATGTGAAATACCTCCAGAATTAAAATAATTTATGCGAAGAACGGTGGATAGATCATTTTTGCTTTCTCCTAAAACCGATTGGTTAACCATTGGAGGATTGTCCATAATTATTCTGCCCATTTTTCTATTCTTTATCCCTAATGATGCCAATTTATCTACCACCATTGGTTGGGTATTGTACGGTGTTGCATTTGTGGTGAACTATCCCCATTTCACCATTTCTTATCAATTGCTCTATATTGATTATTGGGATAAAATATTTAGAGATTTCAAATTCTTTTGGGCAGGAGTAATAGTGCCTCTTTTATTGATAGCTTATATAGTTTGGGCGCATTTTCAGCAAACCCAAGAATCCTTAGCCTATTTCGTGGAGTTTATGTTTGTTATTGTAGGATGGCATTATGTAAAGCAATCATATGGAGCTGTAATGGTTACCTCCAGTTTAAAAAAGTACTACTTCAATGCTTGGGAACGAAATGTCATGAAGTTTAACCTATATGCGCTTTGGCTTACTTCCTTCTTGTCATTTAATATTGGAGAAATGCCCGTAAACGATTATTGGGGAATAAAGTACTACTCGTTGGGCTTTCCAAAAGAAGCTATTTATACCACCTATGCCTTAACGGCATTAAGTTTATTAGTTTTTGGAATAATGATTTTAAGACGAATTATTAAAACCAAAGTTTGGCCACCATTAAACTCTATTCTCAGTTTTGTATCTATATACGCTTGGTTTTTACCTGTTTTATATGATCCTGTTTTCTTTTTAGCTATTCCGTTTTTTCACTCTATTCAGTACTTCACATTTGTGGTAGCCCTAAAAAAAAGAGAAGGTGATGAGCACTCAAAAGCACGTCAAGGTGGAATTAAATTGGCGGCTACCTATATAATTATTGCTATAATATCTGGGGCGCTTTTGTTTGAATTGATACCTAGAATACTAGATGTAACGGTTACTTATAATCACGATTTATTTGGTGAAGGGTTGTTTTTGTTCTTGTTTTCAGTTTTTATAAATATTCATCATTATTTTATAGACAATGTTATTTGGCGAAGAAATAATGAGCATGTATCCAAACATTTGTTTCATTAAAAAAAATATGGAGAAAGGATTTACAAATAAAGTTTTTATGGTTCGTCCTGCAAGTTTTGGAATGAACCCTGAAACTGCCGAAACCAATGCTTTTCAATCTAAAATAAAATTTGATTCCGCTCAAAGGATATCAGAAAAGGCAAAAACCGAATTTGATAATGCAGTGGAAAAACTCCGAACTTTTGGTATTGCTGTTCAAGTTTTTGAGGATACGCTGAAGCCTATAAAACCAGATGCTGTTTTCCCAAATAATTGGGTTTCTACTCATCCGTCCAAACAGGTTTTTATTTACCCCATGCTTGTTCCAAATAGACAAGTTGAAGTACGGGAAGATGTTTTGAAATCGTTTAATAATGTAGATGTTTTCGACTTAAGAAAAGATGCAAAGGGTGTCTTGGAAGGAACCGGTAGCTTAGTTATTGATCATGCATCAGAAATTATTTATTTCTGTCATTCTGAACGAACGGATAAAAAATTGGCAGAAAAAGTTGCGAAATATTTGGGCTTTACCATTTGTGGATTCCATTCCACCGACCATCAAAATAATCTAGTTTACCATACAAATGTAGTTATGTTTGTAATGCAAGGTTTGGTAGGTATTGGACTTGAAACAATTAAAGGTGACCAAGACAGAGAATTAGTTTTGAAAACTATAAAATCTTCTGGTAAAGAACTACTAGAACTGAGTTACTATCAAATAACGCAGTTTGCAGGAAACATGATTCAGCTTGAAACGAATCAGGGTAATCCTGTTTTGGTTTGTTCAGAAACCGCATGGAAATCCTTGGATGAGAGTCAAAAGGAGAAAATTGAGTCAAAGTCTAAGGTATGCACTTTATCCATACCAACTATTGAATTGTATGGTGGTGGTAGTGCAAGATGTATGATTGCTGAAATTTTTGTGTAAAGTGTTTAGAAAAAAATGAATGTATCGCATATGAAAACGAAGTATTTATTGGTAGTTGTTTGTGCAGTATTGGCTATGATAACTGGCTTTGCTCAAGAAAAAAGAAGTTTAACACCCGATGATTTGCCCGGTTGGAAAAGATTAAGTGCTTCCAAAATTTCTAATAACGGTAAATGGATTTCTTATCAAGTTCTTCCTAATGTGGGGGATGGAATATTGCACCTGAAGAATCCAGATTCGGGAGTTGAAAAAACCTTTGAAAGAGGGTATAAGGCACAGTTTTCGGCAAAGAACGATTACATCGTTTTTTTAATAAAACCCCAACTTGATTCGCTACGAAAATTAAAATTAGATGAGGTGCCTAAGTCAAAATGGCCTTCAGATACCTTGGCCATTTACGTTTTTGAGCAGGATACGTTAATGAAATTAGATGGAATAAAATCTCATAAATTATCAAGTGAAGGCAGTAATTGGCTAACCTACCAATTTAAGAAACCGCAAAAGGATAAATCGGTTGCTACCGGAAAAAAGAAAAAGAAAAAGAAAAAATCAAAAAAAGGTGAAGAGCCCAAAAGCACCAAAAAACCAATAAAAAGAAAAACAAGTGATTTGGTAATGTTTAACCCTATTACTGGAGAGAAAAAACAAGTAAAAAATGTCATAGAATATAGCATTTCCGAATATGGCAACAGCATTGGTTATGTGCGTTCCTTTGGCGATACTATTGATAGCACAGGCGTTTATTGGTTCAATAATGCCTCAGGCATCACCGATACATCATACATAGGTTTAGGCACTTCAAAGAAGCCAACTTTCAATGAGGCAGGTGATGAGTTTGTCTGGATTCATTCGGCAGATACTGGAGAAGCCAAAGCTTACGCCATGTACTCCACTAAAGGAAATAGGGGTACACGAATAATTATTGACACCAATAACAGGTATTTACCTGAAGGACACACTGTAAGCGAAAACGGACGTATTTATTTTTCTAAGAATGGAGAAAAAATATTTTTTGGAACAGCCGAAAAGCCAATGGAGGAGCCAAAAGATTCTATTCCTTCGGATGAAAAATCAAATTTAGATGTATGGTCATGGACAGATATTGAGATTCAACCCATGCAACTACTGAGTAAGGAAAGAGATTTAAAAAAGACCTATTTGGCGGTGTTTAATATTAATGCCCAAAAGGTTATTCCATTAGGAAACGACTCTACGGGTTGGATAAGTCCGTTAATGGATGGTGATAATGATTATGCGCTTTTAACACAATCTAAATCTTATGATTTAAGTACAAGTTGGGATTTTCCTTTTTTAAGAGATTATTACCGCATCAATTTAATTACTGGAGAAAAAGTATTGATAAAAAAAGCCGTTGGGTACAATACATCTATGTCTCCCTCTGGAAAATACTTTACGTATTTCAATGGAGAGGAGAGCGCGTGGTATTGTATTGATATTGATGCAGGAAAAGAAGTGTTAATTTCAAAATCATTGACCAACCAGGGGCAAATTCTAGCAAATTTAGAGTCTGAAATACCCGCTCATCCTTTTGGTTTAGGAGTAACAGGATGGGTAGAATCAGAAGAATGGATTCTGATTAACACTAAATATGATATTTGGAAAGTGGATCCAACAGGAATAAAAGCTCCCCAATCCATTACAAACGGAGAAGCAGATAAAGAAAACTGGAGAGTAAACATCAAAGTTTTTGATTATGATGAGCCGTATTTGAATTTGGACTCCGTAATGATGTTATCTGTAAGAGATCTGGAAACCAATGAAGCTGGTTTATTACTGAGGAGCCCTTTAAATGGCGACATAACACGATTGTCTTATGGCGAGCAATCCATTTACCAAGTTTCTAAGGCAAACAATGTGAACCGTTTTTATTACCGCCCAATGAGTTTTCAGAAATATCCAGATTTGGTGTATACTAAATTGGATAACGGAAATTCAATTGCGAAACAATTTGAGAATACAGTGGTTATTTCTGATGCTTTGCCAGAACAAAGAGAGGTTTTGTGGGGAAGTGTAACCAAGCATTATTGGAAGGATGAAAATGGGGAGGACCAAAAGGGATTATTGTTTTATCCTGAAAACTTTGATTCCACAAAACAGTACCCGGTAATGATTTATTTCTACGAGAAATATTTTAGCTCTGAATATTCGTATAGAAGTTTTAGACCATCACATTCTACGGTGGCTGTTCCTTTGTACACAAGTAATAACTACATCGTGTTAATTCCAGATATTCATTATGGTACAGGCCATCCGGGTAAAGATGGTTTAAATGCCGTTGTTAGTGGCGCAAATTCACTAAAAAAAATGCCGTATGTAGATGGAGATAGAATGGCTATTCAAGGGCAAAGTTGGGGAGGTTATCAAGTGGCTTATATTGTTACTCAAACAAATATGTTTGCCGCAGCCATGGCAGGAGCTCCGGTAAGTAATATGACTTCCGCATATGGAGGAATACGTTGGGGTTCTGGTATGAGTAGAGAGTTTCAATACGAAAAAACACAAAGTAGAATTGGTGAAAACCTTTGGGATGGACATGATTTATATGTAGAGAATTCACCGGTTTTTCATTTGCCAAATGTGACCACTCCGTTATTGATAATGCATAACGATAAGGATGGAGCAGTGCCTTACTATCAAGGAATAGAAATGTTTATGGGAATGCGTAGATTGCAAAAGCCAGCTTGGTTATTAGTGTATAATAATGAGCAACATAATTTGCGTAAAATGCCAAATCGCTTAGATTTGAGTCGTAGAATGTTTCAATTCTTTAATCACTACCTTAAAGATGCACCCATGCCTAAATGGATGAAAGAAGGTGTGCCTGCGGTTGATAAAGGAAAGGATTACGGTTTCGAAACCAAAAAATCAAACAACTAAATTATGAAAAGTGTTTTTTTAGCGAAGGATGTAGATGAAATGTTAGCAAGAATTAATAGGCTTTCGGCCGACTCTAAACCTCTTTGGGGTAAAATGGACGCGGCAAAGATGTTTGCTCATTTAAATGTGCAATATGAAATGGCCTATTCTGATGAACACCCAAAAGCTGCGGGAATAAAGAAATTTTTACTGAATTTATTTGTAAAAAATGGAGTTGTGGGCCCCAAGCCCTATCCTAAAAATTCTAGAACAGCCCCGCAATTTATTATCAAGTCTGATAAAGATTTTGAAACTGAAAAAACACGGTTAGTTGACTTTATTCATAAGACTCAAAAATTAGGAGAAGACTATTTTGAAGGAAAAGAGTCCAATTCTTTTGGTGTTTTAACAGTCAAAGAATGGAGTAACTCTTTTTACAAACACAATGATCACCATCTAAAACAATTTGGGGTTTAGAAGGAATTAATATAGTCATTGGTTTTTTATGCGGGTTGGTTTTAACTTCTAATTGCTTCAACCGGATCTTTTCTGGCTGCTTGCCAAGCTGGTATTACTCCAGCAATAACTCCAATAATTACAGAAATAGTGATGCCCAATGAAATATTACTTAGAGTCATAACTATTTCATAATCTGTACTGATGTTTATTCCAACAGCCAATAGTGCTATTAGTATTAATCCAATAAGTCCTCCAATTAAAGAGAGAATAACAGATTCACTCAAAAATTGAAAAAGGATAAATCCGTTTTTTGCGCCAAGCGCTTTTTGAATACCAATGATTCGAGTTCTTTCTCGAACCGAAACAAACATTATGTTGGCAATACTTACAGCACCTACCACAATAGAGAAACCTCCAATTACCGACCCTAAAACATGAATAAATCCAAAGAACCCGTCAAAACCTTCCGAAATAATGCTGATTTCATTCAAGGCAAAATCATTTTTTTCTTTTGGCTTCAATCTTCTTTGAGAACGCATAATCCCCGTTAATTCATCCATTAATGCAGCATTTTGCACTCCTTCTTTCGCCTTAACATAAATGGTGGGGTCTACTCTTGATGAGCGTACGTTGACCATTGTTCGGGCATAGTTTAAGTTTAAAACAACATATGGGTCTAGTGAAAAACCAATCATGCTTTCTCCTTCGCGCTTAAAAACGCCAATGACTTTTGCCTTTCTCCCTCCAATCTTAATTACTTTATTCAAAGGCGAGGTGAAGCCAAAAAGATCAAAAGCAATTTGGTCTCCAAGTACACAAACATTAGAGCCTCCAATTATTTCTTTATCCGTAAAATACCGTCCTTTCTCTACCTCAAAGTTTCTAACCTTATCGTATCCTTTCGATGCACCAACAATTATGGTTTCTTCTACACTGTTGGTGTTGAATTTCACTGTTCTGGCAAAATTGCAGGTAAAGGCACTGCCTTCTGCGTTTTCACTTTGTTCTTCAATGGCTATTTGCTCTGATGGCTGTGGATATGGTCTTGACATGTAATCCCACCAGTTATAGGCGCCTCCAAATTGCCAAGGCCACTTTTGAACGAAAATCACATTGTCGCCTAAATCTTCTACGCTGCTTCTAATTTTTAATTCTAAAGAATCAACTAATGTGAAAACGGTTATAATTGAAAATATACCAATAGTAATTCCGAGTAAAGAAAGTATTGTTCTTAATTTATTCGTAGCCAAAGCAGTAAGCGAAAAAGCGACACTCTCCTTGAATAATTTTAGGTAAATTTTCATAGTTGTTCACAAAAGTAAATTACCAATCCGTTAACGGTCGACCGCTTGTAAAAGGATAAGAGCTTTTGTCACAAATAAATTTACTTAAAAAGATGTTTAAAACACGTTGAAAAACGCAATTTATTCAGACTTTTGCACATTGCCTTTCGGGCGGTAATTTGTTAAAATTGCTATTACTTCAAAACACAATTATACGGATGTCAGTAAAAATCAAAACAGCTTTAATATCAGTATTTTATAAAGATGGTTTAGAGCCTATCGTTAAGAAATTACACGAGCAAGGTGTGCAAATAATTTCAACAGGTGGAACGCAAAGTTTTGTGGAAGGATTCGGAATTCCGGTAACTCCTGCAGAATCACTTACTGGTTATCCGTCAATTTTAGGAGGTAGAGTAAAAACATTACATCCAGCAATTTTCGGAGGAATCCTTTCTCGTAGGGAGTTAGCAGGCGATAAAGCGCAATTGGAAGAGTTTAAAATTCCAGAGATTGATTTGGTAATCGTAGATTTATACCCTTTTGAGGAAACGGTAGCTTCTAATGCGCCAGAACAAGACATTATTGAGAAAATTGATATTGGAGGAATTTCTCTTATCAGAGCAGCGGCTAAAAATTTTAAAGATGTATTGATTGTTTCTTCTAGAGATCAATATGCAGATGTGTTGAATGTGATTTCAGAAAATGATGGTGCCACTTCGCTAGATACTAGAAAACGTTACGCTGGTGAAGCTTTTGCAGTTTCATCACATTACGATACACATATTCATAACTATTTCAATCCAACTCCAGATGCTTTAAAGATTAGTGAGAATAATCAAAGCGTTTTGAGATACGGAGAGAATCCACATCAAAAAGGATATTTCTACGGAAAATTGGAGGAGCTTTTTGATAAGAAAAACGGTAAGGAATTATCGTATAATAATTTGCTAGATGTAGATGCAGCCGTTGCTTTAATTAAAGACTATGACGATTGCACATTTGTGGTAATGAAGCATAACAATGCTTGTGGTTTAGCGTCTAGAGATAATGTTTGTGATGCTTTTAAAGATGCCCTTGCTGGTGATCCTACGTCAGCTTTTGGAGGTATTTTAATTGCAAACAGAGAAATTGATTTAGCTACCGCTACTGAAATTGATAAGATTTTTTACGAAGTAGTTATTGCTCCTTCATTTAGCGATGATGCTTTAGCATTGTTATCGGCTAAGAAAAATAGAATTGTATTGGTTCAAAAAAATGTGGAGGTTGCCAATCAAATGGTTCGTACGGCATTGAATGGTTATTTAGTACAGGATAGAGATGATAGTACCCAGGTAGCAGAAGATTTAAAACCGGTTACCAAGGTGGTTCCTACAGCCAATGAAGTGGAGGATTTGTTGTTTGCAAATAAGCTTGTTAAACATACTAAATCCAACACAATTGTGTTAGTTAAAAATGGTCAACTGCTGGCCAGTGGAACGGGTCAGACTTCTAGAGTAGATGCCTTAAAACAGGCCATTGCTAAAGCTCAGTCTTTTAATTTTGACCTAAAAGGTGCGGTGATGGCTTCTGATGCATTTTTCCCTTTTGCAGATTGTGTAGAGATTGCGCATAATGCAGGAATTCATGCAGTAATTCAACCGGGTGGGTCTATTAAGGATCAATTGTCGGTTGACTATTGTAATGAAAACCGAATGGCTATGGTGATGACCGGGGTTAGACACTTCAAACACTAAAAAAGAAAATTCGAGCAAAGCTCGGTAATAAAAAATATAGATGGGATTATTTGATTTATTTACACAAGAGATTGCGATCGATTTAGGTACGGCAAATACCTTGATTATTCATAACGACAAAGTGGTTGTGGATGAGCCTTCTATTGTGGCGCTTGATAGAGCTTCTGGTAGAGTGTTGGCTGTAGGAAAACAGGCACAACAAATGCATGGTAAAACGCACGAAAACATTAAAACCATTCGTCCGTTAAAAGATGGTGTAATTGCCGATTTCCATGCCGCAGAGCATATGATTAGAGGCATGATCAAGATGATTCCATCAAAAAACCGATTGTTTTCTCCTTCTTTAAAAATGGTAATTTGTATCCCATCCGGAATTACCGAAGTAGAGAAAAGAGCGGTTCGAGATAGTGCAGAGCATGCAGGAGCTAAAGATGTGTATTTAATTCATGAACCAATGGCAGCTGCTATTGGTATTGGTATCGATGTAGAAGAGCCAATGGGTAACATGGTTATTGATATTGGCGGTGGTACTTCTGAAATTGCCGTAATTGCTTTAGGGGGTATTGTTTGTGATAAATCCATTCGTGTGGCTGGTGATGAGTTTACTAGCGATATTGAAGATTATATGCGTAGACAGCATAATATTTTAATTGGCGATCGTACTGCGGAGCAAATTAAAATTGCGGTTGGCGCAGCAAGTATGGAGCTTGACACCCCACCAGAAGATTACGCGGTTCATGGTCGTGATTTGATGACGGGTATTCCTAAGGAAATTAAGGTAACTTATTTAGAAATCGCCCAAGCTTTAGATAAATCTATTTCTAAAATCGAAGAAGCGATTTTAAGTGCCTTGGAAATGACGCCTCCTGAATTATCAGCCGATATCTACAAAACGGGTATTTATTTAGCTGGTGGTGGCGCTATGCTTAGAGGTTTGGATAAGCGAATTGAGCAAAAAACAAAATTACCTATTCATATTGCAGATGATCCACTAAGAGCGGTGGCCAGAGGAACAGGTATTGCATTGAAAAAAGCGGATACGCTTACCTTCTTAATTAGATAATTAAAACATATAATCCCGGTTACGCAATATGCGAAAACTGATACAAGTAATTCTTACACATTATGTATTTGGTCTGTTTCTGCTATTGGAATTGATTGGGTTTTTGTTGTTGGTTAGATATAATACTTTTCATCAAATTACTTACCTGTCATGGTTAAACGAAGTAACAGGTGGATTAAATCAAAAAGTAGCCAACATAACCCAGCATTTTAATTTGGTAGAAGACAATGCAGTTTTAGCCAAAGAAAATGCTATGCTAAGACAAAAATTGCGCGCTTCTTATTTAGATGCAGAGAACAGTTTTAATCCTTGGGTGGATACGGTATATCACCAAAATTTCAATTTCAGAGAAGCTCAAGTAATTAATAATGAGTTATCTAAGCAGGATAATTACTTGATGATAAATAAAGGGAGTTTAGCTGGCATACAAATAGGTATGGGGGTGATAAATGCTACCGGAATTGTGGGTATTGTTACAGATGTCTCCTCTCATTATGCCGTTGTGATGTCTGTTTTGAATTCAAGGTTTCAAGTAGGAGTGAGATTAAAAAACCAAGAGTATTTTGGTTTGCTTACATGGAACGGTAAAGATTTAAATAAAGCGGTTTTAAATAACATTCAACAGTTTGTTCAAGTACAGAAATCCGATTCTGTGGAAACCTTGGGCGCATCGGGTATTTTTCCAGAAGGCATTCCGGTTGGGCAAGTTGATTCAGTTCAGGCCATTGATGAGTCTAATACATGGGGCATTAGCGTTGCTTTATCGGCCAATATTCAACAAGCTAAGCATGTTTATGTGGTAGAAAATATTTTCAAAGAGGAAATTTCAAACTTGGAAGAAGGGGTAGAATGACACAAGCAGTTATTATAAATACACTACGCTGGTTTGGGTTAATGGCCCTGCAAATATTTGTGCTAAACAATATTTATTTAGGAGGTTCTTTTAACCCATTCTTGTACGTTTTAATTATTCTGGCTTTGCCCATTGAACTATCTGCATTGGCTATTTTGCTTATTGGTTTTTTTACTGGATTTGTACTAGATTTATTTACCCACACCATGGGAATGCATACCATGGCTTTGACTTTAATGGCATTTATGCGCCCTAAAATATTAGACTTAGTGGCTCCTCGAGATGGTTTTGATTTTGGTTCCTCGGTAAATGTTCGTGATATGGGCTGGAGTAAATATTCGGTGTATGCCTTACTTCTTGTTTTTCCCCATCATTTACTTCTTTTTAGTTTAGAGGCGTTTTCTACAGGTTTGATTTGGTTAGCCATTCAAAAAACCTTTTTGAATACCATTTTAACCTTTGTCATGATATTACTGGTAAACTCTTTTGCACCTAAAAAAGAGAAATCTTAATGGATAAATTTGAGAATAGAAAATTTGTGGTCTTAGCTATTATGATTCTTATTGGGATCATTTTCTTAGGCCGCCTTTTCTATATTCAAGTTATTGATGAATCCTACAAACTATCGGCCGAAAATCAAGCCTTAGTTCGAAAAACATTATATCCTTCTCGTGGAGTTATTTATGATCGTAACGGAGAAGTTATTGTGTACAACCAAGCTTCGTACGATTTAATGGTTACCCCTAAATTAGTAGATGAGGATATTGATACCGCTACTTTTTGTAATATTCTAGGTATTACCATAGAGGATTATAAAACCAAAATGGCCAAGTGTAAAAGATATTCCAGATACCGAGCCTCTATTTTTGAAAAGCAAATTACCGATAAAAACTGGGTAAGTATTTCTGGTAAATTATTTCAATACCCTGGGTTTTTTGGTCAAAAACGAACCCTTAGAAAATACGCTAGGCCAGTAGCGGCACAAGTTTTAGGTTTTGTTGGAGAGGCAAGTAGAGAGAACATTGATAAAGATCCCTTTTACCGACCAGGAGATTATTTAGGAATTAGCGGTTTAGAAACCTGGTATGAAAAAGAACTGAGGGGTAAAAGAGGAGTAAAAGTATATAAGCGTGATGTGCATAATAGAATTATGGGTAGCTACGCTGATGGAAGGCTGGATACATTACCTGTTGCAGGGCAGGACTTAATTTCAACTTTAGATTTAGACCTACAGGAATATGGAGAAAAATTAATGCGAAATAAAAGGGGGAGTATCGTAGCCATTGAACCGGCTACGGGTGAAATATTGGCGTTGGTGTCTTCTCCAAATTACGATCCGAATATGTTGGTAGGTAGAGCAAGAACAGAAAACTATTCTGCCCTTGTGGCCAATGATTCTTTAAATCCACTATTTAATAGAGCGCTGAATGCAGTTTACCGACCGGGATCCATTTTTAAACTGGTGCAAAGTTTAATTGGTTTGCAAACAAATGTCATTAAGGAAAGCACCCGCGTTAGATGTAATAGGGCAATAATAAACTGTCATGGAGCGCATACCAATGATGATTTATATGGGGCAATCCAACATTCATGTAATCCCTATTTTCGAGAGGTTTACCGTAGGTTAATTCAAGGAGGGGAATATGCTAATATTTATAAGGATTCCAGATTTGGACTAGGTGTGTGGCGAGATTATGTAACCAGTTTTGGGCTAGGTGTTCGTTTGCAAACCGATATTTCTGGAGTTGGTAAAGGATTTGTTCCCGATGTGGCTTTCTATGATAAATGGTATGGTGAATTACGCTGGGCATTTAGCACTATATACTCCAATAGTATTGGTGAAGGTGAAATGGGAGTAACCCCCTTGCAGATGGCAAATTTGGCTGCGATTCTGGCCAATAGAGGCTTTTATTATACGCCTCATTTTATTAAGTCTATTGGTGAAACAGGACCTCGTGAGGAGTATTTGAAAAAGAATTATACCAAAATTGATTCTAGTTATTTTTATGTGGTGATTGATGCTTTAGCTGCGGTGGTTAATGAACCTAGCGGTACAGCCAGAAGAGCTCGAATGGATAGTATTATTGTTTGTGGAAAAACCGGAACGGTTCAAAATCCAACAACACCTGATCATTCTGTGTTTATGGCTTTTGCTCCAAAAGATGACCCTAAAATTGCCATAGCCGTATATGTGGAAGAAGCCGGTTTTGGAGGAACATGGGCTGCCCCCATTTCTAGTTTAATGATAGAGAAGTTTATTAACGGTGAAGTTGTTCGCTCTAAAAAGGAGCAACGTATTTTAGATGCCGATTTTCTAATTCCAGTAAAGAAGAAAGATGAGTCGCACTAAAAATAACATATTCACTAACGTTGATTGGGTGGTAATTGGCCTCTATTTCCTATTGGTATTTATGGGTTGGTTAAATATTTATGCCACATTATACAATGAGGATCATACCAGCATTTTTGATTTTTCTCAAAGCTATGGAAAGCAGTTAATGTGGATTGGGTTATCGGTGATAGTGACCCTGATAATTTTCTTAGTGGATTCGAGACTTTTTGAAACCTTTGCTTACGTTTTTTATGCGATTGGTATTTTTTTGCTGGTCTCGGTATTGTTTGCAGGCAATGAAATCAAGGGTGCTCGGTCTTGGTTTGTCATTGGCGGGGTAAGTTTTCAGCCGTCAGAAACAGCTAAATATGTCACCGCTCTAGCTGTTGCTTTTTACTTGAGTCGGCCGGGTATTAAAATTGGAAATTTAAAGCCTAAAATGATCATGCTAGCGGTAATTGCCCTGCCGGGTATGCTTATTGCGTTGCAGCCAGACCCCGGATCAACATTAGTGTATTTAGCTTTCATATTTGTGCTGTACAGAGAAGGAATGTCGGGTAACATTATGATTTTTGGATTACTCATGGTAATGCTCTTTATAGTCACTTTGTTTGCCAAACAAATGTCTATAGATGTACCCTACTTGGATATGGTTTTGAACGGGGAATATGTATTAATAATTTTTTTAGCAATCCTTACAGGAGGTCTGTATTTGTTACTAAAAAACTTGAATAAGGATATTTGGAAATTACTTGTTTTTGGTTTTGTGGTAATGGCAGGAACGGTGTTTAGTGTAGATTATATTTTTGATAATGTATTTAAAGACCGACATAGAAACAGGGTTAACGAATTAGTAGGTATTATTTCTGACCCCAGAGGAACAGGTTACAATCAGCATCAAAGTAAAATAGCTATTGGTTCAGGTGGTTTTTGGGGTAAGGGTTACCTGGATGGTACCCAAACCAAATACAACTTTGTTCCCGAGCAAAGTACCGATTTTATTTTTTGTACCGTAGGCGAGGAATGGGGTTTTATAGGGAGCTTTTTTGTAATAGTTACTTTCCTAACACTAATAGGTCGTTTAATATTTTTAGCCGAACGGCAGCGATCTAAATTTTCTAGAATATACGGTTATTCCGTAGCCTCCATACTCTTTGTCCATTTCATGATTAACATAGGAATGACCATTGGGCTAGCGCCAGTTATTGGAATTCCTTTGCCCTTTTTTAGTTATGGAGGAACCTCCTTATTATCATTTACTATTTTACTTTTCACATTCGTTAAGCTAGACTCGGATAGAAAGCATGTGTTGGGTTAAAGTCGGAAGACCTAAGCTTGGAGTCCGAAGAAGTAAATAAAACCTTATTTGAAATTATATTTGGTGTTATTTGTGGTTGCTGCGTTAGCTGTAGCAGCGGCATCCTTTTTTGTAAACGAAGGGAAACGAAGGTTGCAAAAAAGATATAGCGGATGGAGCGACCCTTGGGTAACGCCCAAAAAAAATGCCGACTGAAATAAATCAATCGGCATTTCCAATAATTTTTAATGTGTTTACTTACACATGTTTTTAGCAAAGTCATATACTAAACGAACCCCAGTTCCAGTACCACCTTGAGCCTTATATGCTTCTGGTTTTTCTAAAAATGCAGGGCCTGCAATATCTAAGTGAATCCACGGGTAATCTGTAAAATGTTTCAAGAACATTCCTGCAGTTACCACGCCCCCCACAGGGCCTCCAAGATTACTCATGTCGGCAATTGAAGAATCTAATTGTTTTCTGTATTCTGCCCACAGTGGTAATTCTAAAATACGTTCGTAAACACGTTCGCCACTCGCCTTTAATTGGTTCTTTACCTCTTCAGAAGCCGTGGCTACAGAAGCAATACCATGCGAACCTGTAATAGCATGAGCTGCTCCGGTTAGTGTAGCCATATCAATACATAACATTGGATCGTATTGTTTAGCCCAAACTAATGCATCAGACAAGATTAAACGTCCCTCTGCATCGGTATTTTTAACTTCAACTGTAGTGCCATCGCTAATGGTAATTACATCATCGGCAACTAAAGCGTTCTTGCCAATTCTGTTGTCTGTACTAGGAACTAAGGCAATGGTGTAAACTGGTAATTTGTTCAATGCAATGGCATAAATAGCACCCGAAACACCAGCAGATCCACCCATATCGCTTTTCATATCACTCATGTATGCTCCTGGTTTAAGGTTATTACCTCCGGTGTCATAAACAACACCTTTACCCACTAAAACTAAAGGCTTTTCGTTAACCGCGTTTTCTGGTTTGTAGGTCATGATAGAAAAAGTGGGGTCGTCAATACTTCCAAGATTTACACCTAAAAGACCGCCCATTTTATGCTCTTCAATTTCTTTCTTGCTTAATACACGTGTATCAAAACCGGCACATTTTCCAATTTCAATAAAGCGTTTAGAAAGCTCCACCGCGTTTAAAGTAATTACAGGTTCATTTACAATATCTCTTGAAAAACAAGTGGCAGTAATTACGTTTTCTAATTCGGTTAGGTTTTCTTGAGAAATTCCACTTACATTAACTTCTAAATTAGTTAGTGAATTCTTTTTCTTTTTGTCGGTTTTAAATTGAAGGTATTGATAGTTTTCTAAACTCATTCCTTCAATAAATGCCATTACATTTTCTGTAGAGATAGTTTCATCAGCCATTAAGGTTAAAGAGGTTAGTTTCTCCACATTTACTGCTTTGGTAACAGAACTACCAAGTACACGAAAATCTTGTAAAGTTTGATTAGAAGACTCTTCTTTTTTGTTAGAATAAACGGCATAAACCAGCTGATCGTTTACCGATGAAAAACTCATTCCGTTATCGTCTGATTTTATTTTGGAGTTTAAGTAATCGCTATTTAACCCCGCAATTTTGTTAAGGTCAGAATTGGCATTGGCCAAAACAATGATATGAGGTGATTTTTTCTCCGAAGAAGAGACTAATTTTAACATGATTCGAATTTTGAGTATATATATTTTAAAAGCCGCACAAATTTGCATTTTTTTAATTACAAACTCAAGGGTAAAAGAAATATGGGCGATAGATTAGATGAAAATGATGACTTTGTGATGATAAAATTCAAAAAAGCATACAACAAGGTCTAATTAAGTTAATAAAGGGTAGAGTGATAAATAAGAACATAAAAAAGCCGAACCCCAATAAGAGTTCGGCTTTAGAAAGGTTTTTAATTAACTCTTAAAAATCAAATTTAATTCCTTGTGCTAATGGTAAATCAGTTCCATAATTAATGGTATTCGTTTGACGTCTCATATACGCCTTCCAAGCATCCGATCCAGACTCACGTCCACCACCAGTTTCTTTTTCACCACCAAAAGCACCACCAATTTCGGCACCTGAAGTACCAATGTTAACGTTGGCTATACCACAATCAGAACCTGCTGCAGAAAGGAACATGTGCGCCTCACGCATATTGTTAGTCATAATTGCCGAAGATAAACCTTGATTCACTCCGTTTTGCATATCTAGTGCTTCTTGAAAATCGCTGTATTTCATTAAGTATAAGATAGGAGCAAAAGTTTCGTCTTGAACAATTTGATAGGTGTTACTTGCTTCACAAATAGCTGGTTTTACATAGCATCCAGATTCATATCCAGCTCCTGAAAGAACTCCACCTTCACGTACAATTGTTCCTCCTTCTTCCACTAATTTGTCTAATGCAGATGAGTACATGTTTACCGCTAAAGTATCAATGAGTGGCCCCATGTGGTTAGACGGATCTAACGGGTTACCAATCTTAATTTGATCGTAAGCTTTAATTACTTTTTCTTTTACGGTGTCGTAAATGGAATCGTGAATAATTAATCTACGTGTGGAAGTACATCTTTGACCTGCAGTACCTACAGCACCAAATACGGCACCAATAATGGTCATTTCTAAATCTGCATCCGGAGTTACAATGATAGCGTTATTACCACCTAGCTCTAGAATAGATTTACCTAAACGACCACCAACAGTAGCCCCAACAATTTTACCCATTCGAGTTGATCCAGTAGCCGAAACTAATGGTACACGCGTGTCGGTAGTCATCATTTCACCTACTTTGTAATCACCGGTAATTATGTTAGATAATCCTTCTGGCACATCATTTTCTGCGGCTACCATGTTAAATATGTTTTGACAAGCAACAGCACACATAGGTGCTTTTTCTGATGCTTTCCATACTACTGGGTCTCCACAAACCCATGCTAAAGCAGCGTTCCAAGCCCAAACGGCTACCGGAAAGTTAAAGGCAGAAATCACCCCAACTGTTCCTAGTGGGTGGTATTGCTCTTGCATAGCATGTTGCGAACGTTCTGATTTTATGGTTAACCCATGAAGTTGACGCGAAAGACCTACTGCAAAATCACAGATATCAATCATTTCTTGTACTTCGCCCCAACCTTCTTGTAGAGATTTTCCCATTTCGTAAGAAACTAATCTTCCTAATGGATCTTTTAACTCACGTAACTTATTTCCAAACTGACGAACAAATTCACCTCTAATTGGAGCAGGAACAACACGCCAGTCTTTAAAAGCCGACTGTGTTTTGCTCATTACCGCCTGGTAATCATCTGCTGTGGTAGAGCTGATTTTTCCAATCAGTTTACCATCAACTGGCGAGTGAGATTCAAATACCTCCCCACTGCCAAAAAAATTGGACCCTGTGGAAGTACCTTGATTTATTTCTTTTATGCCTAGTGATTTTAAGGCTTCTTGAATACCGTAGTCGTTACTCATTATTGTTTTTATTAAATTCTTTAAAATGGACCTCAAAATTAACTAGAAATGGTGAATCAAAACCTGATTTATGTTTTTGTTAAGGAATTATTAATGACAATTAACGTGAATAGTTTTAGAAGCAATGAATTAATATTGTTCCTGAATTAATTAAAACAAAAAAATGAAATCAATCAAAACATTATTAGGAGTAGTATTTATGGCTGCTTTGAGCCTTCAGGTGTCAGCGCAAGAATTACCTAAACCAAGCCCATCGGCATCGTTTAAACAAACGGTAGGAGTAACAAATATTTCGATGAAATATTCTCGACCAAGTGTTAAAGGAAGAACTATTTGGGGAGATTTAGTGGCTTACGATAAAGTTTGGAGAGCAGGAGCAAACAGTTCTACCAAAATTAATTTCAGTACGGATGTAATTATTAATGGTAAAGAGGTTCCTGCTGGTAAATATGCCTTATTTGTAATTCCAAGTGCAAATGAATGGACATTTATTATTAGTAGTCATATTACCGGAAATGGTACTTCAGGTTATACAGAAGATTCGGATATAGTGCGTGTAACTGCCAAGCCAATGGCTTCAAATATGACCGAAAGTTTACTGTATTCTGTAGATAACCTTACAGATAATTCATGTACTATTAGCCTATCTTGGGAAAAGGTAACCGCAGGATTTGATGTGAAAATCAATACCAAAGAATTTGCCAAGGTGGTGGTAGAGAAAACCGTTGCAGAGGCAGATAAAAGTTTCCGTTCATACAATAATGCGGCTAAATGGTATTTAGATAACGGTGATGCGGCAAAAGCCGTTGAAATGGGCGAGAAATCAGTATCTCAAACTAAAAAGTTCTGGAATGTTACGGTGTTATCAGAAGCATATTTTGCTGCTGGTGATGTGAAAATGGCCATAAAAACAGCACAAGAGGCAGTAGAATTAAGCGAAAAGGCAGATTACCAACCTTACGTGAAAAAAAATAAAGCAAACATTGAGGCTTGGAAAGCTAAAAAATAATTGCTTCAATGCTTTAAAAGAGCTCCTAGTGTAAAATACGCTAGGAGCTTTTTTTATGACTTTATTTAGCCTTTTAAATGTATGCAAATGGCTTAATTTGCAATTCCAAATTATGAAAAGACCAAATCAACATATATCCGTATTCATATATATTTTAATGGGCTATACCATCGTTCAATTTTTTTGGTGGACGTATCTAATATTTGAGTTGAATGCAGAAATAATTGGGTTGGAGAAAATTATTGTGCAATTGGCAGAAAGCTCTGATATTGCTCAACTCATAATTGCAAAAGGAGATTTAGACTCTGTTTTCTTTAAAAAGAAAATGATGATTTTAGGAGAAAGTGGGGTCTTTTTGGTGATTTTACTAATTGGATTTTATTTAATCAAAAGTTCTCATCAGAAAGAGATAGAATTGGCTAAGCAAGAGCAAAACTTCATGTTAGCCATAACTCACGAGCTCAACTCCCCCTTGGCTGCCATAAAACTAAATATAGAAACCCTTCAGCGAAGAAAATTAGATGCAGCGAAAATAGGATTGGTTTTAGAACGAACAGCCCAAGAATCAGAACGACTCAATCATTTAATTAATAATATTCTGGCTACCTCCAGAATGGAAAAAACAGGTTTTGAACTCTACCCCGAAGAAATAGATTTAGGAGTACATATTGGCAAGTTAATGGCCAAATACGAGTTGTTAATTCCTCAGAAAATAAACTACCACGGCCAACAAACCGATATGGTAAATGTGGATGTATTGAGTTTTGAATTAATTCTTCAAAACCTTTTAGAAAACGCTTCTAAGTATAGTGACAATTCTACCGAAATTGATGTAAATCTAACAGCCAATGAGGGGTGTATTTGTTTGGAAGTATTGGATCAAGGTTACGGAATATCCGATAAAGAAAAACAAAAGGTATTGACCAAGTTTTATAGAATTGGAAACGAGGATACCCGTAAATCAAAAGGTACGGGGTTAGGGTTATATTTAGTAAGTAATTTGGTTTTAGAAATGAAAGGAAAATTAGCCATTTTAAACAATTCTCCTAAGGGAACCATTTTTAAAATTGAGATTCCAGTATAAGTATGGGGCTTTATTTATTAGTCGTTAATAAATAGAATAAAATAGCTAAATTGGCCCCTCAAATTTGGCCAGACGAAGGCCTGTTTTTAGCAAAAAAGGAAATCAAAATATTATGAATAAAACACAAGAGTTTATTGCGAATAACAAAGAGCCATTCTTGAATGAGCTTTTTGATTTATTACGTGTGCCATCGGTAAGTGCTAACCCCGATATGAAATCGGAAATGATTAAAACTGCCGAAATGGTAAAACAATCATTATTAGATGCTGGGGTTGATATGGCCGAGCTTTGCGAAACACCAGGTAACCCAATTGTTTATGCAGAGAAAATCATTGACCCCTCATTGCCTACCGTTGTTGTTTACGGACATTACGATGTGCAACCTGCGGATCCATTAGAATTATGGGATTCTCCTGCTTTTGAGCCAGTGGTGAAAAAAACAGCAATTCACCCGGAAGGAGCCATTTTTGCGCGTGGAGCATGTGACGATAAAGGTCAAATGTTTATGCATGTGAAAGCATTTGAGGCCATGAATAAATCGGGTGAGCTTCCGTGTAACGTGAAGTTTATGATTGAAGGTGAAGAGGAAGTAGGTTCTATTTGCTTGGATGCTTTTGTAAAAGAAAATCATGAAAAATTAGCGGGCGATGTTATTCTAATTTCTGATACTGGAATGTTAGCTAATGACACTCCGTCAATAACTACTGGTTTACGTGGTTTAAGTTACGTAGAAGTAGAAGTTACTGGTCCTAATCGCGATTTACATTCCGGTTTATACGGTGGGGCAGTAGCTAACCCAATTAACGTATTGAACCGTTTAATTGCTTCTTTACAAGATGAAAACAAACACATTACTATTCCTGGATTTTACGATAAAGTAGTGGAACTTTCGGATGAAGAAAGAAATGAAATGGCCAAAGCACCATTTAATATTGAAGATTATAAAGCGGCACTAGATATGGACGATGTAGAAGGCGAAGCCGGATACTCCACCATGGAACGTGCTACCATTAGACCAACGCTTGATGTAAATGGAATTTGGGGTGGCTACCAAGGCGAAGGAGCCAAAACGGTTATTGCCTCTAAGGCTTATGCTAAAATTTCTATGCGTTTAGTACCAGACCAAGACCCGGAAGAAATTACCAACTTATTTGTGAAGCACTTTGAAAGCATTGCCCCTAAAAGTGTGAAGGTAAAAGTAACGCCTCATCATGGGGGTATGCCTTACGTTTCGCCAACAAATTCTATTGCGTATGGAGCAGCAAGTAAAGCCATGGAAACTACTTTTGGTAAAAAGCCAATTCCTGTTCGCTCAGGTGGTTCAATTCCTATTGTGTCTCTTTTTGAAGAGGAGTTAGGTATGAAAACAATTCTTTTAGGTTTCGGATTAGATTCTGATGCGATTCACTCACCAAACGAGCATTACGGATTATTTAATTTCTATAAAGGAATTGAAACTATCCCTTATTTCTACAAAAACTTTGTGGAGATGATGAAGTAGACTTTTGTTCATGTAAAAAGTAAAAATCCTCATCGTTAATTCGGTGAGGTTTTTTTTTGAAAATAGTATTTTACAGCTAGTAAGGATGTGACTAGTGTTTTAAATGTGAAATAGCTCAATTCACTCAAAAAACAATATTTTCGAGCCCGTTTTTAACCAATTAAAAAGAGTAATGAAAAAAATATATTTGCTAACTTCCTTTATCATGTTATTTGTAAATTTTGTGTTTGCCACAGGTCAAGATACTATATACTATGATGAAAATTGGGAACCTACAAAACAGGGGGAAGCTGAGTTTTTTCGATTATTTGAGGTTCAAGATTCGGTTATTCAAATATGGGATTACTATGAGTCGGGAGAATTGCAGATGACTGGCTTTTATCACCTTCCTGAAAATGACACTTCTATTCTAGATTATTTTACATCGAATGAAGATGATGATAGACAAACTGGAATTCACATTATTTACGATAAAAAAGGCAACAAGCGAAGACTGATTGATTACGACCCTGTGGAATCTGATACGGTGAAATTTCCGGTAATAAAGCAATTCGTGATTTTGCCAGATTCCATAAAGGGTAAATGGAGTTATTCCATGTATTATTACGGAAATGGGGAAATTGAAGCCGAAGGTTTTTATTTAGACAAAGTGGTTAAACATGGTGAATGGCTACGGTATTATAAAAATGGTTCTTTAGAGAGTAGAACAGATTATTACCTGGGTTACCTTCATGGCCAAAGGATCGCCTATTATAGCACTACTGAAATAATGGAAAGTGGCCATTATAAATGGGATTATAGGGACGGGGAAACAATTGGTTATGATTTTGATGGGTTACCAAAAACCAGAAAAATATACAAAATGGGTGTTTTAATAAAGAAAGAAAAAATTTCAGCTCCACCTCGGGTTGAAATGTTTGGAGACTAATTCATATAATCGGGGTTTTATATTAAAATGCCATAAATTCTTATTTTTCATAAACAAGAAAAAAGTTATTGACCCTATTAATTACCAAAGGGTTATTCATAGAGGCGGAAAACCTATTAGGTGAAATAGAAACTAAAGAAGGGGCTTCACTTTATGTAATGGAACAATTGGCTAACTTAATTATGAATAGAGACAAGGTATCGTTTTCGGCATTGTCTCCACAATTAAAGACCGATTTAGCTACTTATTGGAATAGTCATCCGTATGCCAGTATGCAAAGTGCCATGCAAGCGGGTGTACATAATCCCGGTTTTTATGTGTTACCAGCTCTTGTACCTATAGGTGGCGAAAACAATAAATGGGATGGAAGTAATTCACAATCAAACGAAACGACTACTCATCAAAATACATTAGTTTGTTTTCCAAACCCAACGGCTTCAAACCAAGGAACTATTAAAGGGGTTATTGAAAATACCGATGCAAAAAACCATCAATTAGTTATTTATAATAGTTTAGG
>JBMYWA010000024.1:0-29130 GCA_049606935.1 Salibacteraceae bacterium | reverse complement strand
TTTATCGCAACACGGAGCTTCGTCTTTATTGCAGGAACCTAAACTGAATGCGCTGATAAAAAAGTACGCAAAAATTAATCGGTATAGATTGGGTGAAATTGTCATTTAGTAGCTGGGTATTTTTTGTGTAATTATATAGTAGTACGCGTAAAATAAACTTGGTTTTTACTAATTTGATAGGTTTAACTCTTCATTGTATTTAGAAATACGAATCAATATATTTTTATAACTGGAATTTTTCAAAGGCTTTAAATCAAATCGAATGTTTTGCTGAACTATACTTCTACATCGGTCATCATTTCCATTGTGATGTAGGGTAAGGTTTACGTAGCCCGATGTTCCATTTTCCTGGTCTTTTCGTGGGATATACATATCATTAAAGTGTAGTTCAAATTCATGTTCTCTGCAGCCTCCACCATACGAAACAGTTAGCCATAAAATGTCATCTTCTATTTTCGCAGTTAAGATTTGATAAGGGTCACCGACTTGAGTCATGTCATAAGATTCATTCATCATCATGGGCAATATGGAAGTGGAATCTCTAGGTTCATCTACCGTTAGTTCCACATCGGCAACCTCTTGTTTCGTTTTTGTACTTTTTGCTTGAGTTACCGTTTCTTTACTGGAATGACATCCAATAAATGCAAATAATGATAATATGATTAATGTATTTTTCATGATGGCTTAATTTTATTTCTCCATTTCAGCTAGGAGTTCCTGATATTGTTTCATTTCATCTCTTAAACGAGCGGCTTCAATAAAGTCCATTGCTTTGGAAGCCTTTAGCATCTGGCTTTTAGCTTTAGTAACTGCTTTTTCTAACTGAGAATGGGTCATGTATTTAACAACCGGATCTGCCGCTATGGATGCAGCTTCATTTTCAGCATACGCATGTGCTTCGGCCGTAGTAGGCTGGAAACTAGCAACGGCAGTTTGATTCATAATAGAATCTTTTGAACGAGTAATCTGCTTAGGAATAATTCCGTGCTTTTCATTGTATTGCAACTGCTTTTCTCTACGATGATTGGTCGTATCAATGGTTCGTTGCATTGAACCCGTAATTTTGTCAGCGTACATAATTACTTTTCCTTTCACATTTCGTGCCGCTCTACCTGCTGTTTGAGTCATTGATGTTTCGGAACGTAAAAAGCCTTCTTTATCGGCATCCAGTATGGCAACCAAGCTTACTTCGGGTAAATCTAATCCCTCTCTTAATAAGTTAATTCCAACCAAAACATCAAATTTACCTAAACGTAAATCACGCAAAATCTCTACTCTTTCTAGCGTATCTACTTCACTATGGATGTATCTACATTTTACTCCGTTTTTGATGAGGTATTTGGTAAGTTCTTCACTCATTCTTTTTGTAAGAGTGGTCACCAATACCCGCTCCTCGGTATTTTGTCTTAATCGAATTTCTTCCAGTAAATCATCTACTTGGGTGCCTACAGGTCTGATGTCAATAATTGGATCAATTAAACCCGTTGGACGAATGACTTGCTCCACATAAACCCCTTCTGTTTTTTGAAGCTCATAATCGGCAGGAGTTGCACTTACATAAATGGTTTGTTTTTGAATATTTTCAAATTCTTGAAAGGTGAGTGGTCTATTATCCATAGCAGATGGAAGTCGGAAGCCGTACTCCACCAAATTCATTTTACGAGAACGGTCACCGCCATACATCGCACGTACTTGCGACACGGTTACGTGGCTCTCGTCAATCATCATCAAGTAATCATCTGGAAAGTAATCCAGTAAACAAAAGGGACGTGAACCAGGTTCTCTGCCATCAAAATACCTAGAATAATTCTCAATTCCTGAGCAATAACCCAATTCTCGAATCATTTCCAAATCGTAATTTACCCGCTCCTCTAAACGCTGAGCTTCCAGGTTCATTCCATTATTTTTGAAATATTCCACCTGCTTATTCATGTCTTCTGCAATGGTTGTTTGAGCAGATTGAATGGTTTCTTTAGATGTAACGAAAATATTTGCAGGGAAAATTCGAATATCTTCAAAGGCTTCAATTTTATCTCCGCTCACCGGGTTCATCAAATGAATTTCTTCAATTTCATCTCCCCAAAAAATAACTTTATAACCATAGTCGGCATAGGCGGGGAAAATATCCACCGCATCACCAATTACTCGAAAGTTTCCTCGTTCAAAATCGGCAGTAGTTCTAGAATATAAAGCATCTACCAATCGGTGTAATACTTTGTTGCGGCTAATGGTTTGGCCCACTTTTAATTCAATAATGTTGGCGTTAAAATCTTTAGGGTTACCAATACCATAAATACAAGAAACCGAAGAAACAATGATTACATCGCGTCTGCCAGAAAGAAGGGCAGAAGTGGCGGACAACCGAAGTTTCTCTATTTCATCATTAATGGATAAATCTTTTTCTATGTATGTACCAGAAGTAGGGATGTAGGCCTCGGGTTGGTAATAATCATAATAGGAAACGAAATATTCCACGGCATTTTCAGGGAAAAACTGTTTAAACTCCCCATACAACTGGGCGGCCAAAGTCTTGTTGTGACAAAGTACTAGAGTAGGGCGACCCGTTTCTTGTATAACATTGGCCATGGTAAATGTTTTACCTGAGCCGGTAACTCCAAGAAGAACCTGACTTTCTTCTCCGTTATTTACTCCGTCCACTAGTTGAGCTATTGCCTCTGGTTGATCACCTGTTGGCTTGAATTCTGATGTGAGTTTAAATTCCAAATCCTAATATTTTGGTGAGGTAAAATTAAGTAATTCTAATTCCAGAATATGTCAGGGGTGTTTAAATAAAAATTAATTGTTTAGAGAATATTTCAAAATTGAGAAATCAAATTAGATTTAGGATTTTGTTTTTCATTTTTTTGCTTCCTAAAAAAAAACGAAACAAAAAAAGAGGACTTTTGGAAGGTGTTTCGCAAACGACCGCTTACTTTTCGCTTTACATGCTCTTTTCCCTACGGGAACGCAATTTCAAGCTTCAGAACGCTAACACTGACCAGAAGTTATTCCACTCAGATCAATATTAAAATCCGAACATGAGGTTTTCAAGGCCTACTTGTCTTTTTGTGGTGAATAATAAAAGCTCAAAAAAAAAGCGAATATTCCTATTCGCTTCATTCTATAATGTTTAGAGAGATTATCCCATGGTATGATACACGTTCATAACGTCATCATCTTCTTCTAATCTTTCTAGTAATTTATCTACTTCCGCTTCTTGCTCTTCGGTAAGTTTTGTTGTGGTGGTAGGGATTCTTTCGTAACCTGATTCTAAAATTTCTAAACCACGACTTTCCAATTCTTTTTGAATGGAACCAAAACTTTCAAACGGACCATAAATCATGATTGTGGAAGTTTGATCTTCCGCGTCTTCTTCTGGCTCTTCCCCAAAAAGCTCTTCAATACCTGCGTCAATTAATTCAAACTCCAATTCTTCTGGATCTAATTCGCCCATTGGAATTTTGAAATGACATTTTCTTTCAAACATGAATTCTACCGAACCGTTTGTTCCCAAATTACCATTAAACTTAGTAAAAGCAGCTCTTACCGCAGCAACGGTTCTATTGTTATTGTCGGTAGCTGTTTCTACCATAATAGCAATTCCATGAGGGGCATAGCCTTCAAAAGTCACTTCTTTGTACGAAGAGGTATCTTTATCTTTTGCTTTTTTAATGGCACGATCAACAATTTCTTTAGGCATGTTAGCCGCCTTTGCGTTTTGCATTACGGCACGCAATTTGGCATTTGCTTCAGGTTCAGGGCCACCTTCTTTTATGGCAATTACAATGTCTTTACCAATTCTAGAAAACGTTTTAGCCATTTTAGACCAACGCTTCAATTTACGCCCTTTTCTTAATTCAAATGCTCTTCCCATTTCGTTGATTTTTTAGTATGGCGAATGTAGTGAAAATTATCTTTTTTTGGATTGAATTTCTTAGTGAAATTAAGGGGTGATGTGCTTGTATATTATTTAATTTTTAGGTGTGTTTTTTTATAAAGTGAGAATGTCATTCAAACAATCTTTGACTTGCTGAATTTCATTTTCGGAAACCACACCTATTTTTTTTACTAGTCGTTCTTTGGATACTGATCGGACGTGGAATGTTAAAACCTCGGATATTTTTTCAAGACCATTATTTGATGAAGGTTGCAAAATGACGTTGCCTTTATATTCTTTTATTTTGGAAGTTAGCGGGCAACAAATAACTATGGGTAAATAGGTGTTCAACATGTTACCGCTAATAATCAGTACTGGCCGGAACCCAGATTGCTCGCTTCCTTTGGTGGGGCTAAGGTTCGAATACCAAATTTCACCTTGCTTCATTTGTTGTTTTCAAGTTGCGTGAAATAATCTGTCATTCCTTCTTCGGCTAATGCTAAAATATCGGAGTCTTTACCTAAATTCTTATACGACTGAATGTACTCTGCCTTTTTTATTTGATTCAAATAAATACTCAATGCTTTTTCGATGATTTTGTTTTTGGGAATAGCCAATTCCTTGGCTTTTTCGTTTAATAAGCTCATCAAATTATCTGGAAGCGTTGAAGTGTAAGTAGCCATAATTGTATTTGTAAAAGATATTTATGATTTATACATACAAATGTACATTAATTTAACGAGCTAGAATTTAGCGTGTTGGGGAGGTAAAAGTTAAAACTGAAAGTATATAAAGGGTTGCATATCGCTCGAAACAACTTGGTACAATACCACAACGGTTATAAAGGAAAAGATAATTTGGATTGGCATTGGAGCCTTTATGAATGTTTCTTTGTACCAATTTTTAAAGTTGGTGGGTAACCAATGAATAATGTATCCGATTACCATAGTAAGGAACACCTTCCAAAACGCAGAAATAATATCTGGGGCTAAGTCTAGTGCGAAATTGGATTGAATTTGCATTATTAATTGTGATGCTTTCTCAAAAGACTCTGATCTAAACCAAATACGAGTGAACGTAATAAAATTAAAAGTTAGGAATATTGCCCAAGCTCTTTTGTACCAAGTGTTTTTGCTTTCCCACGGGCTGACTTTACGCCAAAGTTTATAAACCACTATTCCTAGTCCGTTTAAACCACCCCAAACTACAAAATTCCAACTTGCTCCATGCCAAAGACCTCCAATTAGCATGGTCAACATCACGTTAATATTTGTAATCAACCATGCTTTAAAAGGAGGGATAAAACGAGCTAATACTAATCCAGTAATAACCGCAAGAACAATACCTCCAGTAACCATTAAAGAGGCCGACAAAAGCGCAATGAAAGATAAGGAAATGGAAAGCATAACAAAGGTGAAAACAGATCCTCCACGATTACCCCCCATTGGAATGTATAAATAATCTTTTAGCCAAGTGGACAAAGAGATGTGCCATCGTCTCCAAAAATTACCTGCGCTATCTGCTTTGTATGGTGAGTCAAAATTCTTAGGTAAATGAAAGCCCATTAATAAAGCTACTCCAATGGCGATGTCGGTATAGCCAGAAAAATCTGCGTAAACCTGTAAAGAATATCCATACAATGCCATTAAGCCTTCAAATCCGGTATAACTTAAAGGATTACTAAACACACGGTCGTTGAAATTGGTAGCGATGTAATCGGCAAGAAATATCTTCTTAATGAGTCCATTAAGAATCCAGAATACGGCTAAACCAAATTGCTCCTTAGTAAGCGTGTATTCTTTGTAAAGCTGAGGAATAAAGTCGGCTGCACGTACAATAGGTCCTGCGACTAATTGCGGAAAAAATGAGACGTAAAAACCAAAATCAATAATACTTTTTACGGGTTTCACATCTCCTTTGTACACATCAATAGAGTAACTCATGGTTTGAAAAGTGAAGAATGAAATTCCCACAGGTAACAAAATAGAATCTACTCGAAAACCGCTTTCAAAGATGAGGTTGGTCATATGTGCAAAGTGATTCATTACTTCAAAATGGGTTCCAAGCACATTGTTTATGGAATCCGTAAAGAAGTAGGCGTATTTAAAATACACCAACATAAAAAGATTAAGGAAAATACTTAGCGATAACCATAGTTTTTTAATCGTATCGGTTTTGCCTTTTTCAATTCGGAACCCAATGAAGTAATCAGATAAAGTAGAGAAGAGGAGGATGCTAATAAAGAGTCCCGATGTGGTCCAATAAAAGAATAAACTTACCGCAAAAAGCCATGCGTTTCGAATAGCCTTATTTTTATAGACCATAGAAAACACGGCCATAACAATGGCAAAGAATACCCAGAACTCCAAGCGCATAAAAACTAACGGCTGCAGCATGAAATCCTTAAAAAGGAGTAATTGTTCTGCGATATCTGTAACGGATAAATTCAAATTAATTAGCTTGATTTGGACTCGAAGCCGAGGTTCCTGTATTCACATAATACTTGCTTGCCAAGTGATCGCCATATGCTTCTCTAAAAGCTACGAAAAGTAAATCTGCATTTAAGTGATATCCTTTACGGGTAAAATGAACTTTGTCTTTTTGAGCTAAGCCATTTCTAACCCAGAGCTTAATACTGTTTAAGCCTCCCATAATCTCAAAAAGGTCCCAATACGCACCGTTATACTCTTTAGCGAGGTTGTACATCGCCTTTTGTACTTTAAAAATATTTTGGTTAGGGTAGCGTCTTTTATAGTAACTGTCATTATTGGTCATAAATAGAAACTGAACATCTGGGTTTACATTTCTAAACATAGTCATAAGATCTCTATAGTTTTGCTCGTATTCTTCTTGGTGAAATTGATCTGTTGGCACATAAGCGTCATTTATTCCAATACCAAAAATGACTAAATCAGGAACGTTGGTTTCTAATTGAGGTTGAAAATATTGGCATCTTAAATAAGCCGGAACCGAAGCGCCATTTACCCCAATAGCATTATAGGTTATTCCTTGGTCATCGTTTTCTAATCTAATTCCTTGAAGCACAAAATAGTCTTGTAAGCTATCTGTTTTAAGGGTTTCAAACAACAAGGTATCGTAGGGTTGAGCTAATTCAAAAGTGGTTAACCCAACTACAGAATCGGTATAAACAGTATCTACAAGGATGGAAGAGTCTAATTGTAAGGAGAATGACTCTGGTGTAGCTAAATGGTAAATTCTTACTTTATTGAACCAGTAACTATCATGATTGTTATCCACACAATACAATTTTGTTTGGGTTGATGTGTCATGCGTAGTTGCAGTAATACCTGATAACCCCCAAGGGCAGTGGTTTTTCTTTAAGGCGTTTCTACAGCCTTCCCAATCACCAGTAAAAGTAGCTTTGTAATTTCCCGGGTTGTTGGTATGGGCCATCCGATAGGGGAAAATAAATCCACGTTCGCCTTTAATGCCATCGGCTAATGAGAATAAATTATCGCGCATTCTACCTGAAAGCATTCCTGCTTGAACATGTGAGCCACCAATATGCATCACATTAATCTTTCCTTTTCCAAAAGTAACTAGGGTATCTAGTCTATCAAAAAGCTGCTCAAAACCTTCTTTGCTACCCGGAAATTCTAATACATTGTTATCGTAATCAATGAAATCATAATGAGTAATTTCTTCACTAGGATTTAATCTAGGGGAGGGAACAAAAGTGGGAGCTACATGCAATTTTGAAAATTGTGTAAATGCCAAAATCACAAATCCAAGAATAGGAAGAATGGCGCCAAAGGATATTTTGTTGGAATTATTTGACATGAGTGGTATCTGTTGTGGTTGGTTGCAAACTCTGTTCCCAAATGCTGCGTTCGTGCCAGAATGCTTTCATAAAAAGTTCGGATACTTTTCGAGTACCTAAATTATTGAAGTGTACGTAATCTTTACCAGCTAATGGTTTCTCGGCTTCTACCCAACTAATCATGGAGTTTCTCCCTCCCATTACTTCGTATAAATCCCAATACCCAGATCCTGTTTCAAAAGCAGCAGTTTTTAATGCATCACGAACAGATTCTAGGTAGGGATAGGTTGCATATTCGCCATCTATTTTTGTGGCCATATCTGAAGGGCCTATTATGATAAATGCTGCATTCGGATTTATTTTCTGTAAATAGGTGATTTGAGATTTAAACCACTTACCATATTTCATGGCTTTTTCTTGGGATGTAATGTAAGGAACGGTATTTCCTCCATATTGAAGAATAATAAGTTCAATGGGTTGCGATTGCATGAAGCCTTTAAGTTGATTGCCATCCAGACGCTTGAAAAGGGTTCCGGAACTTCCTCTTAAACCAATATTATCTACTGTTACTCCGTAATCTCCTTCAAATGAAAATGCGTAAAATTCAGGACTCTTTTTGGCCAAGAATTCAAACCGAAGTTTATCTGGGTTCTGGTCAAAATGCCAATCTAATTGGGCAAATGCCTCAGAAGAACCCACAATTCTGGAGTCAAATTCTGTGCTGTCGCCAGTAATTACCTTAGTTATAAATGCTTGTGAATTATGACCATAGTACAAATGGACCTGATTGTATTTTCTAGTTTTAAAGTAGGTCAATTTCGAAGTTTCAAATTGAATCCAAGCGTCTTGGGTTTCGGTAAGATTAGTGTCGGTAGGGTAGGTGAACATTCCGAAGCTACAAAGAGGAGCGTAACGTTTATGATGAATATTTGTGTCCACACGCCCGTATAAGGTGAACCGATTCCAGTTGTTGGAGTTGGTTTGTTTAATAGCTGCATTTTGCACTCCCTTTACAATTGGAATGAGTCCAGGCCCAATTCCTCCATATTCTTTCTGAATCTGACTACGAATTAGACCTGTAATACGATCTCCCTCAATTTGAGAATCACCAAAATGCATGATTCTAACCTTTGTTTTTTTAGTTCTTTTGGTTTTTGAAAGTGCCTCAAAAAGCGATTTCATGGAAGTTCGATCATCATTGTTCCACTGAATTTTTGATAAACGTTGTCTTCTAGCAATGTTGGCTAATCGTATGGAATCCTTAATGGCTGTAGAATCAATTTCTACTTCCAATTCCTCCAAAAAAGATTCTACATCTTCAATTTTTTCTACTGGAGCTAGGTAAGCACTATCTTTTTCAAGAGAAGCAAATTTTAGTTTTATTCCACCAATTTCAAATCCGTTTTTAGGAGTTACCACAGCAAGACCAAGAGATAAAATCCCAACGCTAATTAAAAACAAAAGTGTTTGAATTGGTTTCATTTAAAAATGCCTGTGAGTAGACAAATATGAAGGAATTGAACGGTAATAATTTTTGGATTCCAATAAGTTCCTCACAATGGGGTTTTAATTATTGGGTTGATAAATTTTTAGTTGCATACCCGGACTTATTTTATCGGTACAACCATTCCATTTCATAATGTCTTCTGCAGAAACCCCAGGAAACTTTTTAGCAATTAACCAAAGCGACTCTCCATTTTTAACGGTATAAATTTCTGGTGTGCCCTTTCCTGGTTTAGCTACGGTAGGTTTGGTTTCAATTTTATTAGATGGTTTTTCCTCTTTTACGGCCACGCTAGAATTTTTGGGAACGTAAATAGTAAGCTTTTGGCCAATGTTAATTCGGTCGGATTTTAAACTATTCCATTGTTTTATTTGACTGACTTTTACGTTATGCTTATCTGCTATTTTACCCAAAACGTCACCCGATTTAACTGTATACGTGATGGCTTTATGTGTTTTTAAATCAGGAATACCACTTTCCATTTGCTTGCGAAGTTTTTCCAGCTCTTCTTGTTTACGAATTTCTTCTTCTTTTTGAAACGCTACAAACTCTTCATATTCCTTTTGAAAATGGTCTGCTTTTTCTCTAGGTAGGTAGAAGCTAGTATTGGAGTTAGGAAACACTTTTTCACCTACTAAAACAGGATTTCTGTTTCGTAAGTCATCCATAGAAACATTCATGAATTTAGCAATGGTTTCAAAGCTAAGAGTGTCTTTGGTTTCTACTGCTGTCCATAGTTTAGGAGAAGCTGTTGCGTTATCTATTTTGGGCTGTTTAAAATGTTCTAACCAATTATTCCAAGATTTTAAATATGAAAAGTGGCCTTGAATTTCGGCAGGTAATGCGTTGTAAAAGTTTACGGAATTTACTGTGTCTAGGGCATTGATATGTTTATTTACAAAGGGCACAGAAGTATAAAACGCTGTTAAAATCAGCAGTTCATTACTTAAATAGTATTCATCTAGAAAATGTAAGTATGATGCTGCAGCCAGAGTAGATAAGGTGCGTGAATTGCGTTCATCTTCCCATTGATTAATATGAAGTCCATATTTTCTAGCATTAATGTATGATAACTGCCACTCGCCCGATTTATCTCCCTCATATTTAAGGGTAGGGTTGCAACCGCTAATAATAAGAGGCAGAACGCTGAATTTTGTGTTAACATCATTAGTTTTTAAAACCGAATCATAAAATGGTTTAGCTAATAGGTATTGAGTAAGAATAGAGTAGTAGTTTTTGCACGACTTCACCATGAAAAGAGAAAGAAGTTCTTCTTCAAATTGAGGGTTTAATGGAAGGGAGTCTAAAAAGGTGAAATGATCTGATTTATTGTGATGCAATTTGGGAGGGCAATCAAAGTTGTTTACTATATAATGCAGATTTAAAGATGAAGAATAATTTTTACTGGAGTTAATAATAGGCGAAATTCGATTTTCAATGAAACTTTGTCCTATTCCAGAAATGGAAAGCACTAATAAAACAACTGAAATCCAATACCTCATTAACTTTATAATTAGGTCACAAAAGTACTAAGTTGATAAGGGTAAAAAAGGAGTTGTTAATAACTGCGGATAAGTTAATTAACAACTCCAATACAGATTTTATTCAACTATTTCTATTTGAGCTGTAGAAACTGAAGAAGAGTAGAAGTAGCCTAAAGCTAAAACCTCGTTTTCGCCTTTTTTATAAACGTTGCCTCTAATTTCTGCAGGGGGAGCCGCAAAAGGACTACCTACTTGTAATATTTGTTGACTCACCAAGCTGATGTATTTTAGGTATCTCGATGAAATTTTTGTTTGTTCAATTTTTACCACAACCTGAGAGGTTGGTGATGAATTTTTTGCCTCATCGTATTCCTCCTGTGATAGAACATAAACTTCAAATTCTTCGACATACTGACCGTCTACAATTCTATCATCAGCAAAAAATAGGTCTTGTGCCAAAAAATTATAAATGTTATTTACATAAGACTTCCATTGGTAATTGTCTCCAGTTCCCGGAGGTTCTTGGGTGTTCATAAAAACAATAATATCACTCTCTTCGTTATTTATTCCATTTGCTTCGGCCACTTCATACCAAATGGTATCAATTGGTATGGGTTCTTCCATTTTTTCTGCTGCAGATAGGTAGGCGCTTCCATCGGGTAAAACAATATCTATTTGATAAAATGACCCAATTTTTCCTTGGTATTGAATTTCAAATCTTTGATTATTTGAATTAAAAGCAAAGTTCCCAACATTTACACTGTCTTCAATAAGTGCAACAGTGGCGTTTTTATAAATGGAATAATTTGGAGGTTGTTCTGCAAAGTAATTATCTAAACTACTTAATTTAACATATTGAGCAGTATCATAATTGGTAATATGCCCGTCTACAACCAAAACTGGTTCTGGATCTTCTAATTCTAAGGTAATTGTTTCTGTACACGAGGTAAAAGAAAATCCTAAAACAAAAAAGAATATATATTTAAAATTTTTCATGGTTTTAGATTAAAATTTGAAATTATAAGTAACAAATGGAACAGGCATTCCAATAATAGATAGTTGTTTAGCTTCGGTTAATAAAGGGTTTTCCTCACTTTGTGTAAAGTAGATAGAGTACGGGTTTTTATTTCCGTACACGTTATACAAACCAAATGCAATGGAGTGTTTATATCTTTCTCCTTTATCTTTTAATTTATAAGTAGCCGAAATATCTAATCTATGTGTACTCGGAATTCTGGCAGAATTCCTGGTTCTGTAATCGGGTAAAATTTTACCATCCCAAACATACCCTCCGTTTGGATAGGTGGCTGGTCTCCCTGTCATGAATATGAAATTACCTGAAAATTTCCATTTTTCATTCAGATCGTACATCGCTACTACGGTAAGATCATGTGTTTTGTCCCAGTTTGTAGCGTATGCCTTTCCTCCATTAATTCCATTGGCAGCTTCTTTGTAAGTTGGAGTGCTAAATCCAGGAACAGTCATAGTTGTTTTGGATAGGGTGTATGCAACCCAACCGGTAAGATTTCCTTTCTTTTTATTAATCATTAACTCTAAACCGTAACTTTTACCATCACCGCTCAAAAGTTCGGTTTCAAGGTTGTCGTTTAAGAGTAGTTCAGCTCCATTTCTATAGTCCACCAGATTTCTCATTTCTTTGTAATAGGTCTCTACAGAGAATTCGTACACATTTTTCTTGAAGTTTCGAAAATAACCTAGTACATACTGATCTGACTGAGAAGGTTTTACATAGTATCCGGCAGGTTTCCATACATCAATTGGCGTTGCAGAGGTGGTATTGCTAATCAAATGCATGTATTGATTTGTTCTTTGGTAACTAGCTTTAAAAGACTGCTTTTTGTTTAATATATAACTAGCCGCAAGTCTTGGTTCTAAACCTCCATAATCGGCTACCGTTTCACCTTTCTCATAAGAAATTACATCTACAATTTCTTCTTTGGTGGTAGGAACTCCATCTTTATAAATATTCAAATCATAGCTACCCACATTAAAATAGTGAGTGTATCTTAAGCCATATTGAAATTTAAGTTTGCTGCCCACGTTTTGCGAAGCGCCAACATAAACACTAGGCATGTGAGCATATTCTTTTTGAACACCATAAGAAGTAAAAATTGATTCGTCTCCTAACGGATTTACGTTTCCAGGAGTAAATTCATAATGTTGATATTCTGCACCATAGTCCAAAGTAATTTTGGGTGAGGCAAAGTATGTGAAATCTACTTTTCCTTCTTTGTTTAAAATTCTTGATGACCACTCAAAAGCAGACGTTCCTTGAGGAACTCCTAATGAATAACTGTAATCTGAATAAACTCCGGTAACATTTAAAAAGTGTTTGTCGCTTATGATGTGGTTCCATCTAACTGTTCCGGTTGCGTTTCCCCATTTCATTTTAAAATCTTCACCAAAACCAAAAACGTCATCTCCAAAGTAACCCGAAGCGAATATTCTATTCTTCTCGTTTATTTTCCAACTAATTTTTGCATTTAAGTCATAAAAATAGGCTTGGTTGTCTTTAAGGTCTTCTCTTAATTTTAGATACAAATCTGCATATGACCTTCTTCCAGAAACAAGAAAAGAAACTTTATCTTTTACAATGGGTCCTTCTAGGGTAATTCTACTAAATAAAATACCAATACCACCGGTTCCTGAAAATTTCTTGTTATTTCCATCACGTTGTCTTACATCCATTACAGATGATAAACGTCCACCGTATTTTGAGGGGATTCCTCCTTTGTATAGGGTAACATCTTTAATGGCATCTGGATTAAATACCGAGAAAAAACCAAACAAATGAGATGAATTGTACACAGGGGCTTCATCTAAAAGAATGAGGTTTTGATCAATATTACCCCCCCTAACGTTAAAGCCCGAGGCTCCTTCGCCAACACTTGTTACTCCGGGCCTAAGTTGAATAGACTTAATAACATCGGCTTCCCCAAGTAATTGAGGGATTTCTTTAATGGTGGAAATGCTCATTTTTTCCACACTCATTTCTACTTTAGTTACATTTTCGTCTTCTCTTGTTCCGGCCACTACAAATTCTTTAAGAACTTGGTCAGAGGTTTTTAAACTAAAATTGAGTGTTTTAGACTCTGTTAAGTTAAATGAGTCTAATTGCGTTTGATAGCCAATGTAGTTAATTTCAAAGGTGTAAAACCCTTCAGGAAGTGTTAGGCTATAAAACCCATACACATTGGTAGCAGCGCCCGTGCCTAATTGCTTTACTTTGATGGTAGCGCCAATGAGATCTTCTCCGGTAGAGTTGTCTCTAATATAACCACTAAGTGTGTGTTTTTCAGCTTTGTTTTGAGCTATAATATTTCCTGATAGTATCACAAATAGGAATACCAGAAAATGAGGAATGTTTTTCATTTGGTGAATATTTAAAAAATATGAAATGCAAAAGTGAATTTCAATTTTTGAATGACAAGATAATTTGGGATAAACGGTAAAAATAATATTTTAGTGTAGTAATAAGAAAACAGAATATTTTTGGTTAGTAGACTGGTTTATTTACGAAACAAAGAGTAGGTGGGTTAGTTTATTTAGAAATATTATTCGGTTTAGATGGAGCGGTTATTTTTTTAGGCACTTCTTTTTGCAAGTTAATATTTGTTGGTGGTCCTGCTCAGACCGGTTAGGGCTTCTTGTATATTGCTTTAAAAATGGAGCTGCCAAGTTGCATTTATTTTGTTGACAATAGCCAATTGCAAGCTTAGTTATAACATCCATGTTTGCAGGGTCAATTTTATAAGCTTTATTTAGGTATTCAAAATACCCATCTATTACTTTTTGAGTGGGATTTTGTTGAGATAACATACCATAGCAATCGGCAATTTTTATTTGAGTGGCTAGTTGGCCAGGTTTTACCTTGTTGGCTTTCTTATATTGTTTAATTGCGTATCCGTAATTGCCACTTGCAAAAGCACATTGAGCTAGCCCAAATAAACATTCATACCTGTTTTTATCTAATATATACCCTTCACCATAAGCTTCTTTGGCCATTTCAATATATTTGGCTTTTCCTTGGGGTGTTCGCTTAAAAGGTACTATTTCTAGGTACATTGAACCTAATTCATTATAGCCTTCATATGGACTGGTATTGTTTTTAATGGCATTCTTTGCATGAAATTCTGCACGGTCAAAGTCAGCAACAATTCTAAAGTATTTGGAGGCAAAAATACTAGAGTCTAAATTAGGAACTCGCATTTCATATCCAGGCCAAATTGCAAAAGAAATAGCATTAGCCACTATGTTTGGTTTGGGTTGATACGAACTACTGAAGTTTCCATAAAGATTAGAGCTATCCGATTCAAATTGCGAAATAATTCTCTGGTTTGATTCCTTGTTTTTTAAGTAAACTGCGGCAACATTATCTGCATAGACTTGCTTCCAGTTAGGACTATGATACAAATACCTATGTAAGTTTGGAAACTCCCATGTATAGAGTATTGCATGGTTGTAATTATAATTAGTATCACTTTCTTCAAATAAATTAGTGAAGTAGGTAATTCTAAAAAAATCGTCAAAAAATGTCTTCGGAAAAATATCTAAGTCTCTTAAATCAATGAAAGATTCAAAGCCTGGGCGTAATGTCCATAAAAAATAGGCTGAGGTTAAATAGTCTGTAAATGCTCGTTCGTTTTGAAGATTGTGTTGCTGAATGAAGTGGGCGGCTCCAGCAGGGTTGCTATCTGCATATGTAGCTAAACCAAATCTATCTTTTGACTGAAAATTTTTATAGTATTGGTTCGAGCCAATTCCGATATAAAAAACAAGTGGTAAAACAAATGCCATAACCAATATGGATTGATTCCAAATTGCATTATTCCACTTTTTGGAAATTGAAATAATGACCGCAGTAGTAAACGGAAATAAAACAATTATTGGAAAAATTACATTTCGGTAACCTGTCATTCCTAGGTATAAAAAGGCTATGGTAATAACTACATATCCAGTACCAATTTTAGTGAGAAAAACCGTTTTTCTTTTCAAAAACAACCATACTAAACTGGCGGTGCTAACTATAAATAGCCCAGCGGTAATGAAGGGTTCTTTGAATGAAAAGAAAAAGTCTGGTCGAAAGAAAAAGGAGTTTAACTCATTCGTATAATGGTTGCTTTCCACTACAGAGAATAAGAAATAAGGATGGTAAAACATGTAAAATCCACGTGGGTTAATTGCAACGGCCAAAAATGCTAATCCACAGGCAAATACTAGAGTTTGAAGTTTTTTCTTGTCTTTATTTTGGGCCAAAAGGTAATCTAGAATTTCACCACCTATAAAAGTTAACAAAAGCACCATGCCTACTGCAAACGCCTCATGCATATTTACCCATAATATTTGCAGTGGAATAAGCCAAAAGATAAATTTTCCAGGTTGATGTTTATAATTGATGTAAAGCCACAAATAAATAATAGTGAGCAAATGGCTAAACATTTCTGGTCTGCCCACTAATCTATAATCACTACTAAACAAGAACAATATGGCTCCTATAATTAAAATTGGATGACTGGGCTTTATTTCTAAGTCAAAGGTTGATTTAGAAATAATGACAACAATTTTTATAAAAAATAGGGTTAATAAAATATTGACGACTGCTTGAAGAACTCCGATGGATTCTGGGCCTAGCAAATTTGCAAAACCGTAAGCAATCAATTCAAACAGCCATTTTACACTAATCCAATCTACCCCTTTGTGGGTATATGAAAAAACATCCACCGTAGGAATTTGTTGGTTTTGAACCATCCATTCTCCTGTACGAAACATCCACCATAAATCTGGCTCATGAATTTGTTTTAATCCTAAAGCAAACGCCACAAGGAATACAAGAAACAAACTAATTTTTGGAATGTACTTCAAACGGAAAAATTTTGGATAAATTTAGCAAGATTGATAGTAATAGCTACCTATCTAATAGATGTTTTTAATAGTTCATGTCCAGATAAGCTAGCAATTAGTTCGTCACCAATTTCTACTTTAGATACTCCTGCAGGGGTTCCAGTATAAATTAGGTCTCCAATTTTAAGGGTAAAGTACTTTGATACGTGTTCAATAATGCTATCAATCGAAAACATCATGTCTTTGGTGTTACCCTTCTGAACCACTTTGCCGTTTTTGGTTAACGAAAAATCTAAATTATTTAAATCCATCTCAGGGGTTACTTTAACCATTTTACCGATGGGTGCAGACCCGTCAAAAGCCTTGGCTTTTTCCCAAGGTAATCCTTTAGCTTTTAACTGAGATTGAAGATCTCTAGCGGTAAAGTCTATACCTACAGAAATAGAATCATAATATTTATGGGCAAACTTTTTTTGTATGTGTTTACCAACGCGATTAATTTTTACAACTACCTCTAATTCATGATGAATTTCATTAGTAAACTGAGGAATAAAGAATGGTTTATTTGTTTGTAAAATGGCTGAATCTGGCTTAATAAAAACCACAGGCTCAGAAGGAACGGGGTTGTTTAATTCTTTAGCGTGATTCACATAATTTCTTCCAATACAAATAATTTTCATCGCTTTAATTATTTAGAATTTTTTCTAATATTTTGTAATACCTTTTTTGTGTTTTGTGAAAAATCGCCATTCATCATCCATCCGTAGTAGGAAGGTTCTTTTTTAAGAACTTCTGCAGCGGGTTTTCCCTTATGTTTACCAAAGTTAAACACGGTTATTCCTTCCTCGTTTTTTATGAACCTACCTGCTAAATCTACCGAATTGTGCATTCTGGTAAAATCGTTTAAAGATTTGGTGTCTCGCTTTAGGTTAGGGTACTTTGCTAATTGTGCCTCTAATATTTCATAGGTAGCTAAGGTGTCTGCTTCCGCACTATGGGCGTTTGTCAAATCTTTACCGCAATAAAACTTATAGGCAGCTACGAGTGTTCTTTGCTCCATTTTATGGAAGATGTTCTGTACATCCACTAAATTTCTATTGGTCACGTCAAAATCATAACCCGCTCTATGAAATTCTTCCACCAATAGAGGTACATCAAAACGATTAGAGTTAAAGCCCGCCAAGTCACAATCGTTAAGAAAAATATACAGATTTGGAGCTAAATCGCTAAATACCGGTTCGTTCTTTACGTCATCGTCAGAAATTCCATGAATAGCAGTTGTTTTGGCAGGTATTGGCATTTCTGGATTAACTCGATGAGTACGCGTTTCTGATTTACCATTTGGCCATACCTTATGAATAGATATTTCTAATATTCGATCCGTTGAAGTATTGACACCTGTTGTTTCCAAATCGAAAACGGCAATAGGATTTTTTAATTCTAAGTTCATAGTTTTATTTGAGTCCGCAAACATAACGGAATTAATTTTTGGGCATAAAAAAACTCCTCAGTTTTGAGGAGTTTTCTTATAAATATATTTAGTTGATTATTTTATTTCAACTTCACAACGTCTATTTAATCTTGTTAAACGTTTAATGTATCTACCTTGTGAATCATAATCTTTATGCGCTAACTGAGACTCTCCATATCCTTGAGTTTCAATTTGAGCTGGGTTTACACCCATTTTGATAAAGTAATCAGCCACACGTTTTGCTCTACGGTTTGATAGCGGTTTGTTATAGGCCGCAGAACCTTGAGAATCTGTATGACCACTTAGAATAACTTTCTTGCTAGGGTCTGCATTTAAGATTTTAGAAACCTTTGAAATGTAATCTCTGTCTTCATCAGAAATAAATGATTTGTCAAAGTCAAAGTAAATTAGGTGAACAAATTTACCATCTGCATTTTTAACTGGAGGTGGTAATTGTGCAAGTAATTCATCTTTCTCCCATGGAGTTACTCTAGACTCAGGATCTGTGTATGAAGGACTTTCTGGTGTTAATCCAGCTACAAAAGCTTCTCTTGATTGTTCACCCCTTGCTTCGTCAATATTATAAAATGCATTGGTAAGAACAGATTTTTGTTCAAAAACAAAGCTGTCTGGATCCATTTTCAACTCACAAGTAAGCGTTTGAAAGATATCATATTCGCTACATTGCTCTGGAATGGTAATGTTGTATGTATGAGTGGCTCTTCCTTTAACTACTAGAGATAAAATATACGAAGTCTCGGTATTTACTCTAAAAGAATAATTTCCGTCATTAGCTAATGGGTCAACAGTTGCCACTACAGATGAATCAATGTTCATTAGAACTAAATCAGCGCTATCAATAGAATGTCCTGGTAATTCTATGAATTTCCCAGCAAGGTTTGTTGCAGGAACATCATAGCAAGTCCAAACTCTCCATACATCGTAGTCTCCCACGTTACCCATTCTGTCTGAAGCAAGGTACCCAAACTCTTCGTTACCTCCAGTTAGCCTGAAGTGGATGTCGTTAGCCGGTGAGTTAACCGGAACACCCATGTTTTTAACATCTGTCCAACCACTGTCGGTTTTTGTTGCAACGAAAATGTCAAAATCACCAATTGAATTGTATCCTTTTGAAGCGAAGTATAATTTGGTTCCATCATCAGATAAGAATGGAGACCCTTCATCGTGATCTGTATTAATATCGCTCAAGTTTTTAAAATCAGAAAATTCACCATTTTCTTTTCTAAAGGCATGGTAAATATCTGTACCGCCTTTTCCTCCAGCTTTGTCACTAGTAATGAATACATCATTAAGAGATCTGGAGATGGCAACCGATACTATTTGGTTATCTGTAAACTGTGTTTGTTCGGTTTTTACAGCAACTGGATCACCAAGATTTGTTGAAACATAAAGTTTCCCTCTTCTGTAAAAGAAGAATTGAGATAAATCTTCGCTGAAAGTAATGGAAGATTCGTTTTCTTCGGTATCAATGTTTTTGTTTAGAACAACTCCGTCAGATTTAGCTCTTGGCAACCATTTTTTGTATACCGGATCATAGTTGGTATAAAAAATCTCTTCCTGGCCTTTAGCCTGGAAAGTCATGTACTTAATATTAAATAAATTAGCGTTTGTTGAGGTGAAAACCAGTGTTTTCAAGTCTTCATAAACTACAGGAGCATAATCCAAGAACATGGTGTTAACATCTGTACCTAAATTTTCAACAAACATTCCCTCTGTTGGAGAAGCGGTAAGTCTTTTACCAGTGCTACATTGTTCTTTTCTAAGGTCCATTAGTTTTTGAAGTCCCTTTTGAATTTTTACGCCATTTGTATTTTTGTATTTTTCGTAATAAACAGCAGCTGAATCAAATTGCCCCATGTAATGGAAAGACTCCCCTTTCAATAAAATAACCCCTTCTGTTTTTGTTTCATCTACTTTATTGAAGTGATCCATTGATTTTTCTGCATTGATACGGCTATTTAAATAAGCCACACCACAGTATAAATGTAGGTCTTGATCTTCTGGTGATTCTTTTAAAAGTTCCAGATAATATTGTTTTGCTTTTTCCCAATTCCCATCTTCTAGGTAAAACAGGGCTTTTTTAGCCGTGATTTTTTCTTCTTTCTGAGCAGAAGATGAAAATGAAATCAATACTAGCAGTGCTAGAACAATTGTTGTAGAAGTAATTTTGCGCATTCGTTTTTACTTTGGGGGTTTGTTATGCTTCAAAAATATGTATAGTTGGTAGGTGCAACAAATATAGCCATCTGTTTTATTCACACCAGTTTATTAATAAACTTAATGAATAAAACAGATGGTAAATATTTGATTTATAATTCTCTATTGATGTCGAAAGACTCTAGGTAGTCGGCCACTTTTCTAACAAACATACCACCTAAAGCACCGTCTACAACGCGGTGGTCATAGGCGTGTGATAAGAACATTTTATGACGAATTCCAATAAAATCACCATCCTTAGTTTCAATAACAGAAGGCATTTTTCTAATTGCTCCAACTGCCATGATAGCAACTTGAGGTTGGTTTATTACTGGTGTTCCCATCACATTTCCAAATGTTCCAACGTTTGTCATGGTGTAGGTTCCTCCTGAAATATCATCTGGAGAAAGGTTGTTGTTTCTTGCTTTGTTTGCCAAACTGTTAACTTTCTTGGCTAATCCTGTTAAATTGTAATTGTCTGCGTTATGTATTACCGGAACAATTAAATTTCCACTAGGAAGAGCGGTAGCCATTCCTAGATTTATATCGTTCTTTTTAACAATGTAATCACCTTGAACCTCTACGTTTACTAAAGGGAAATCTTTAATAGCTTTAACAATAGCTTCCATGATAATAGGTGTGAAAGTTAATTTCTCACCCTCGCGCTCAAAGAATTTGTTTTTCATTTTGTTTCTCCAGTTCACAATGTTGGTTACATCTGCTTCCACAAATGAGGTAACGTGAGGAGAGGTGTGCTTGGAGTTAACCATATGTTTAGAAATGAGTTTTCTCATTCTATCCATTTCTATGATTTCTACATTTCCACCAAAGTCAGACGGACTTGGTGCTCCTTGAGGTGTTGGTTTTGACTTAGGTGCTGCAGCAGGCTTTGGAGTTGAATCCTCAACTGGCTTTTCAAGAGTTGATGATTGAGCCACTCTTCCGCCTGAGATATACCCTAAAATATCGTTTTTAGTAACGCGATTGTTTGCGCCTGTACCCTTGATAGATTCTAACTCTGTTAATGAAATTCCTTCTTCTTTCGCAATGTTTTTAACTAGCGGTGAATAGAAATTTTCAGAATTGGAGTAATCAACAGTAGTATTTTCAGTTGGAGCAGGTGTAGATGTTGTAACCGCTGCCGGAGTTGGTGCTGGAGTTGATGTTTCAGCTGTGGCAACAGGAGCTGGAGCAGCACCTTCACCCTCTGAAGAAATTATTGCGATAACATCACCTACTTGAGGAACGTCTCCTTCTTCAAACATAATTTGTGTGATAACACCATCGGCAGGAGATGGAACTTCGGAGTCTACTTTATCGGTAGCAATTTCAACAATTGATTCTTCCGCTTCAACGGTGTCACCTACTTGTTTTAACCATGTGGTAATTGTTGCTTCCGCAACACTTTCTCCCATTTTCGGAAGTTTTACTTCTACTTGTGCCATAGCTGCTAATAATTTTAGGAGTGCAAAAATAAACTAAAAATTGCTTGTTTTTAAGTCTAATAGCCAAATAAAGAATTGTATTATTACTTATTGATGAGGTTAATTATCTAAAAAGTACTTATATCGCCAAATTAATGAGAGGTCTTCGGATATATCGTAAGATTTGGAATAATTGATATTCAAAGTTTCAAAAAAGTCAGCGGGTCTATTTTCCGGTTTATATGCTTGTCCAATATGAATAACTGCAGGCTTTAAAGACAATGTAAGCTCAGATTGGCTTTCGAGAGGTATGAAACCAACCCAAGTCTTTGTTCCTAAGTAGGTTTGTGCAATATTGGTAAGGAATTTGGCTTTATTTTTTTGTTTGAAAATTAGAATCGGAGAAGCCAATAAAACAAAAGTTGAAATGATTAAATCCACCAGTCGTTTGGTTGTTTTTGTTTCATCCTTAGAAAATGTATTTGCAGAGTAATAGGATAAAATCTCACCCGAAGTGTTTATGGATTGACTTCCAATAATAAAAGAGCTTTCCGGGGGAGCAATTTTTAATTCAATATCTGGGTTTTGCTGAAGTATCATTTCGTTAATAATGGAACCGGAATCCATATCTTCACCGCAATAAATAATTTGATTAATACTAAATAAATTACACGCTTCTGGTAATTGACCTAAATGAGCAATAAAATGATCGGATTTATTGATAAAATCATAGCTAGGATATACCTCCAAAATAATTTCAGGATTATTTGTGGTATTGGTTAAGAGCTTTTTTACTCTTTCAATTCCACCAGATTTGCCTACAATAGCCATTCTAATTTCTGGCTTTGTTTTGAAAAGTATAGCATTGAGTCCTAGTTTATTCAAACCAGACCGCAGTAAAACAATAGCAAACATGGATATTATTGCGCCAACAAAAACTATGGTGCGTGAAAACCTATATTCCTCATCTAATAGACCATAAAGTAAAAGCGCAATAATTGCTCCCCATGAAACCCCTTTTAAAATTCGGTTAATAAGAGGGGTAGAACTATAACCATGGTTGAAGTAAATGGAAATTATAAAAATGGTGGCGTAGCCGGGGAATAACCATTTAAAAACATCTGTTGGATAGTTTATTTCGGTAAAATTTCCGTAAATTTTTGTGGTGATTAAATAGGTGATTATAATGGTTAAAAAATCAACTGTAGGAATTATTGATTTTTCAATTACTCTTCGTAATAAAGCAATTCCGGCCCGAAAATAAATAGCTAGCCGAATAAGAATCTCAAAGATATTTGCATGAGATTTTGTGAAATGCTTTTTAGCAAAAATAATCATGGCATTATAGAAAACTAAGACATAATTTACGCTACTTTTTTTCGTGCTTTCACCTTTGTAATGAATAATTTTGGTTTCTGGAAAGTAGTAATTGTCATACCCGCCCAGTTTTATACGCCAAGAAAGGTCAATGTCTTCACCGTACATAAAAAAGTCTTCATCCAATAACCCAACTTCATCTAAAGCAGATTTTCGCATCATCATAAATGCTCCGGCTAAGATGTCGATTTTATGCGTTTTGTTTTTGTCTAGATGTCCGAGGTGATATTGACCAAAAGTTTTTGATTTGGGAAACAAATTTGAAAGCCCAAATATTTTATAAAATGCCACCATTGGGGTGGGAAGCCCTCTTTTACTTTCTGCAAGAAATTGGCCTTTACCATCTACCATTTTTACCCCAAGTCCGCCTGAATTCGGGTGAGCATCCATAAAATCGATGCATTTCTTAAATGTATCTTCTTCTACTAAGGTGTCTGGGTTTAGTAAAAGAACATAATCGGCAGTTGAAACTCTAATGGCCTGGTTGTTTGCTTTGGAAAAGCCTCTGTTGTCTTTATTAGCTATGACTTTAACTTCTGGAAATAGCCTGCGAGTCATCTCTACAGAGCCGTCTGAAGAGTTGTTGTCTACCATTATTGTTTCAATGTCAGCAACCCGTGCGGCTTTTCTAACCGAATGTAGACATTGCGCTAAAAAGTATTCAACGTTATAGTTGACAATAATTACAGATAACCTAGGAGTATTCATTTTTATAGGGAACTATCAAAAGGAGTTCTATGTAATAATGATCTCCCTAGCGTGATTTCATCGGCATATTCTAATTCATCACCAACGGCAATTCCTCGGGCAATAACCGATGTTTTGATGTTGAAATCCATTAACCTACGGTAAATATAAAAGCTAGTGGTGTCTCCCTCCATAGTAGAATTTAAAGCGAAAATTACTTCTTCAATTTTTTCTTTTTCCACTCGTTCAACTAAGGAATTAATATTTAGATCGCTTGGTCCAATGCCGTCAATTGGCGAAATATGACCACCTAAAACATGATACGTTCCAAAATATTGCTGAGTATTCTCAATGGCAATGATATCGCGCATGTCTTCTACCACGCAAATGGTGTTTGATTCTGTTCGTTTCGGGCTACTGCAAATTTCACAAATTCCAATTTCTGAGATGTTATGGCACCTTTTGCAAAATTGCGTGTCAGTTCTCATTCGTTTAATGGACTCTGTAAAATGGTTAACATCATCTAGTGGTTGCCTTAACATATGTAAAGCCAAACGAAGTGCAGTTTTGCGACCAATTCCAGGTAAGGAAGCAAAGGCTTCTACTCCTTGATCTAATAGCTTTGATGAAGAACTCATTCGCCAAAAATAACATTAAAACATGCCTGCGATAAAGAAGTGTTTGGAAAAAAAGTTAGTAGATAGTTAGAAATGTGAATATCTAATTCAACTTTTAAAAAATGATGGTTAAATTATTATTTCATTTGTGACATGTCTCCAATATTAATAGTTGTAACCATTGTCTTGTACTTTGGTGTTTTAATGACCATTTCGCACTTTACTAGTGAAGATTCAAATGCAGGTTTCTTTATGGGGAATAGGCAGTCTCCATGGTATGTGGTGGCCTTTGGAATGATTGGAGCTTCTCTCTCTGGTGTAACTTTTATATCAGTGCCTGGATGGGTTGCAGGAATTAACTTTACCTACATGCAAATGGTACTGGGATATGTAGTAGGGTATGGAGTAATCATAACAGTGCTTTTACCTTTATATTACCGATTGAATTTAACCTCTATTTACGCGTATTTAGGAGATCGACTTGGAAGGAATTCATATAAAGCTGGGGCTTGGTTCTTTATGATTTCAAGAATAATTGGTGCATCGTTTAGATTGTATTTAGTGGCTATGGTATTTGATTTGACTATTTTCCAAAAATTAGGATGGAATGTGCCGTTTTTTGCAATTGTCATTGTTACCATAGGTTTGATTTGGTTATACACCTCAAAAGGAGGAATGAAAACAATAATATGGACGGATACCCTACAAACTGCTTTTATGCTTTTAGCGGTATTAGTTACATTGGTAATGATTGGCTCTCAAATGAATTTAAGTATTGGAGGTATGATTCAAACCATTAGTAAAAGTTCTTACTCCCAAATGTTTGAGTTTGCTGACTGGAGAGATAAACACTTTTTCTTTAAAGATTTTCTTGCCGGAGCATTTATTGCTGTGGTAATGACAGGTTTGGATCAAGATATGATGCAAAAAAACTTAACCTGTAAAACATTGGGTGAATCTCAAAAGAACATGGCATGGTTCAGCTCGGTATTGGTTTTTGTAAATTTATTGTTTTTAGCTTTAGGAGCTTTGCTCTACATTTATGCCGATAATCAAGGAATTTCTATACCTGAAAAGGGAGATGAGTTATTTGCTACCATTGCCACGGAAGGATATTTAGGAACCACGGTAGCTTTGTTTTTTGTTCTTGGTTTAATTGCAGCCGCGTATTCAAGTGCGGATTCTGCACTAACCGCATTAACCACCTCTTTTAGTGTGGATATTTTAGAGGTAAATAAACTCAGTGAACAGGCGCAATTAAAAACAAGAAAAAGGGTGCATATTGGAATATCATTGATTTTAGCAATTGTAATAATTGTGTTTAAGGAGCTTAATGACGAAAGTGTGATTAGCGAATTGTTTAAAATGGCGGGCTTTACCTATGGGCCTATTTTAGGGCTTTTTGTATTTGGAATTTATACAAAAAAACAAATAAATGATAAGCTGGTAATTTGGGTGGTTCTTGCTGCTCCCATCCTAACTTATTTTTTGTACAAAAATTCGGCAGCTTGGTTTAATGGATACCAAATGGGATTTGAGTTATTGCTTATTAATGGCTTTTTGGCTTTGGTTGGTTTATTCTTAATTAGCGAAAAAGATAAATCTACTATTCAAAAATAGAGATCACGTAGATGTTTTGCCACATTTTACCGGTAACGTAAAACTGTTTGGTGGAAGCATTGTAAGCAATGCCATTGGTTTCTAAAGCGCTTGAGCTAAGTTTGTCTTCTTCTAGTTTTATATCCGTTACGTCTAGTTTAGCCAGCACTTTACCGGTTTCGGGGTTGATTTTAACAATCCAATCGGTAGTATACACATTGGCGTAAACAAATCCGTTCACGTATTCTACTTCATTGAGATACATCAAAGGCCTACCATTATTAAACACTTTTACAGTACCCGTTTTTTCCATTGTGTTGGGGTCAATAAAGTGAAGATTGGCGCTACCATCTGTCATAATTAATGATTCCCCATCCGTAGTTAAACCCCATCCTTCTTTGGTAGGGATTTCAAAGGTTTTGATTTGTTTCTTGGTGTGCAAGTCATAAACAAAACCTATGCGGCTTTTATAGGTAAGCTGGTATACTTTGTTGTTTAGTATGCATATACCTTCTCCAAAATATTTGGATTCTAATTTAGCATGCGTATTTATCTCTCCAGTTACAGTGTCGATTGTTCCATAAACCGAGGTAGTGGAGGGTAGGTTGTCTGGTGATCCTGTGCTCTCATATAATAATCCTTCGTGTAGTTGTAGTCCTTCGGTAAAGGAATTGGAAGAATGAGGAATCTTTGCATCCACAGAGTATTTAAGGTTTACTATTGATTTTGACTTAGGCTTATTAATTTTTTTGCTTTTTTTAGGCGTGTCACTTTCGCAAGAAGAGGCGAGTAACCCGATGCAGAAAATAATTAAAATGATTAGTTGTTTCATTCTAGATTGGAAAGTTGTAATTAAATACAAAAATACGTCATAGCTATCCTTAGTTGGATAAGAAGCACCATGTTATTGAAACTTATTGAAACAAAAAAACGTGCAAGAATTTACGGTTCTTGCACGCAAAGATTTATAGGAAACCTAACAAATTACTTTGAGTTGAGATCCTTCAATTCAAAGTGGGTAGGGGTATCTCTATCGTTTATTTTTGAGAAGCCTATTTTTTCAAACAAAATATTTCTAGAGTGGGCGTTAATCTCAAAATCTTCTAAAATTTCTTTAACATCGTGATGCATATAATGACAATTGCTGCCGTCAATAATAATATGGGTATCATTTGGTAAAGAAGCTAAAGCATTTTGTAAGGCGGCTTTATTTAAAAAAGTAACGTCTTCTGAAAGAATCATTTTAAAATTATGTTTATCCTCAAGCTCTCCTTTCATTATGGAAAAAGGGGTTTTAAGATTGTTCTTTAGAATTACAAAAATTGCTACTATCAAACCTAATCCAATACCTATTAATAAATCAGACAGAATCATAGCAATGATTGTAACCATAAATGGGAGAAATTGCTCCATACCTTGATTATACATTTGCTTAAATTTAGCTGGTTTAGCTAACTTATACCCTACGGTTAATAATACAGCAGCTAAGGTAGCTAGCGGAATTTTATTTAATAATTGGGGTATAAAAATAATACTTAACAAAAGCCAAATACCATGCATAATTGTGGAGAGTTTAGATTTACCTCCGGTTTGAACATTGGCTGAACTTCTAACAATTACTTGTGTAACAGGAATTCCTCCAATAAAGCCAGCTACAATGTTTCCTATACCTTGGGCTTTTAACTCTCTATTAGCAGGTGAAATTCTTTTCTGAGGATCTAATTTATCAGCCGCTTCTAAACTTAATAGGGTTTCTAAACTAGCTACTACAGCAATAATTAAGGCGGTAACGTACACTTTTACGTTTAACAAACCAGAGAAATCTGGAAACCTAAAATTCCCTAAAAACTCATTCATGGTTTCGGGTACTGGGATAGAAACCAAATGGTCGGATGAAATGGACAATGATGGAATGGAGGCGAAATAGATATTTAAAAGAATTCCGGTCACTACTGCCACTAATGGGCCAGGAATAATTTTTGTGAAACTAAGATTCTTCATAAATTTTGTTTCCCAAGTAATTAGAATGACCAACGAAATAGCTGTAATTATGGCCGCCCCTGGTGTGACGTTTTCTAGCATGTAATATAACTCTGAAAAAGTGTTGTGTCCGTCTGCTTGAATGAACTCTAAATCTCCCTCTGTATCCGCATCATAACCAAATGCGTGAGGTAATTGTTTTAGAAAGATTAAAATACCAATTCCGGTAAGCATTCCATGAATAACACTTGATGGGAAATAGTAACCAATGATTCCAGCTCTTATATACCCCATAATTAGCTGAATTGCCCCAGCTAGTATTACGGCTACCAGAAAAATTTCGTAGGAAGGCATGTCGTTAATGGCCGACAATACAATTACAGCGAGGCCTGCTGCTGGTCCACTAACGCCTAATGCAGAGCCACTAAATGATCCTACCACAATTCCGCCAACAATACCCGAAATAATTCCGGCATACAAGGGTGCTCCTGAAGCTAAGGCAATTCCAAGACACAAGGGCATTGCTACTAGAAATACAACTATACTCGATGGTAAATCTGATTTAATATTGGCAAATATGCCCGGGTTGTTTGTGCTCATAATTATTTTGAAATAGAATTGAATACTAGTTGTTCGTAAAATTTTGTAATATAATTGGGTTCCGCTGTTACATCGGTTAAAGATGGAATGTTTTCAGCGAAAAATCGCTGCTGATGCGCTCCTTCAATAATGGTAGATACAAGCATGTGGGAGTATTTGAAATTTGCGTTGATTTCTAAAACCATTTGGCTTACTCTTTCCACTACCTTTTGGTAAACCGAAAAGTGAGTTTGTTTGGTTTTTAAATCAATTCGTTTGGTAAAATATGCCTTAACGGCCTCAGACATAATAATACGGTCTAATAAAATTTCATTGACATGCGAAAAAGTGCTATCTTCTTTAACCGACTCTGTAAGTAATGAAATGGCTGATTTCAATTTTTCTTCAGAATTCGTTAAATTATTAGTTTTAAATACCAACCGGTATTCAATCCAGCTCCAGTACCAGTAAATCAAGTAAAACAAAATCATATGTTTGCTTTCAAAATAGCGGTATATAGTGCTTTCTGGAGATCCAATTTGGCTGCTTAGTTTCTTAATAGTAAACGTTTCAAAGCCTAATTCGTGAATGAGCTCAATGCTATTGGTTACTATTTTTTTTCCTAATTCTGAGTTATCTGGATTCTTCACGTAAAGATCCGGACTAACTTC